>NZ_BCBI01000004.1:0-164574 GCF_001320565.1 Pseudomonas sp. NBRC 111132 | reverse complement strand
TTAAGTTCTTGTGGATTCATTGTTGTTGGCATCCTGTGGCGCTTGGGTGAAGGGTGTTGTTCTGTGTTAGAGGTAAGTTATCGTACAACTTAAGCGATGACTAGCCCTCCTTGCAGAAAAATTTGTGTGCGCCGGTCTGGGGATGGCGGCGCTCGATCTCGCAGGCGCTAAAAATGACACGGCGACCGCATGTTGGTCATCGTATCTCTTAGGTGGGAAGGGGTAAAAAACGATCGCGGAGACAGGCACGAGCCCGCCGCCCGATTCCACGGGAAGTGTTCTGGGACCAGCAGAGGGTGACCGGGGAAACGGGGGCGACCTTGCGCCGCCCCGCGATCAAAGCAGAGGAAACTGAATGTCAGGCAGCGTGCTGGCGCTTGACCTGCGCCTTGCGTACCTGGGCTCGGCAGGCATCGCCGAAAGCCTGGAAGATCTTGATCGAATCAGGGTTCTTCGCCGCTTGCCATTCTGGGTGCCACTGTACGGCGAACAGGAACGGCGAAATGCTCGGCGCGTGAATCGCTTCAACCAGGCCATCTTCGGCATGGGCGATAGCTTCGATACCGGCGCCGAGCTTGTGCAGGCCCTGGCCATGCAGCGAGTTGACGCGAATCTCGTCGGTACCCAGGGTGTCACGCAGCCAGCTGCCCGGCTGGATCTTCACCCCATGTACTTGGGCGTACTGCACTTCAACCGGGTCTTCCGGGTTTTCTCGATGGTCATTGAAGCCAGGCTCGGCGTAGACCTTCTGGTAGATGTCGCCACCCAGGGCCACGTTGATTTCCTGCATGCCACGGCAAATGCCGAAGATTGGCAGGCCACGCTTGATCGCCGCCTTGACCAGTGGGATGTCGAACAGGTCGCGGTTCTGGTCCTGGCCCTTGCCTGGGGTTTCATTTTCCTGGCCATACAGGGCCGGGTCGATGTTGCTGCCAGCGCCCGTCAGGTACACGCCGTCGGCCATGTCCAGGTAGGTCTCGAGGTCTTCAATGCCGCAGCAGGTGGGCACCAGTACCGGGACGCAATCGGAAAACTCGACCAGCGGGGTGATGTATTTGTGGGTCATGACCTGATAGTCATGGCCTTTGCGCTCTTGGCTGCCCATGGTCATCAGGACGACGGGTTTGCGCAGGGAAGGTTGCTTGTTGCCAATGTTGCTGTTGGACATATGTCACCTTGGGACAGGTTCAACCTGTCGTTGTTGTGCAGGCGCACGGCGCGGGGCTCTGGGTGCTGCCTGTAGCCCCGAGCACTGCCGGCTCGTCAGAGGCGACGATTCCGGTCGGGGCATGTAGATAGCTTGCCAGAGCCGTTCGATATGTCAAACGACGGAAGAGGGCTTTAATGCGGGGGATGCGCCGGTTTTTGGGGGCTGAAACCGATGCGGGCCTGTGGTGGCGTGGGTTTGGCGGGGGCGTTGGTCAATAATATTTAACGATGCAGTTGGGTCTTTGCAGCGGTGCAATGAGCAAGGCGCTCGAGGCAAGCGCGGTCCTTGTAGGAGCGGCCTTGTGTCGCGAAAGGGCCGCAAAGCGGCCCCGGATTTCAGCACTGATGCACATTGCTGGGGCTGCTGCGCAGCCCTTTTGCGACGCAAGGCCGTTCCCACACGCATCAGACCTCCATTCAGTGCAGTATCTGCGCCAGAAACGCCTTGGCCCGCTCGGTGCGCGGCTGGTTGAAGAACACCTGCGGCGGGCTGTCTTCGATGATCTGCCCACCCTCAAGGAACAGCACGCGCTCGGCTACCTGCCGGGCAAAGCCCATTTCGTGGGTGACGCACAGCATGGTCATGCCCGTGCCGGCCAACTGCACCAGCACATCCAGCACCTCGGCGACCATTTCCGGGTCCAGCGCCGAAGTAGGCTCGTCGAACAGCATGATCCGTGGCTTCATGCACAGCGCCCGGGCGATGGCCACGCGCTGCTGCTGGCCACCGGACAACTGGCTGGGGTACTTGTGCGCCTGGCTTTCGATGCCGACCTTGCTCAGGTACATGCGTGCCCGCTCCTCGGCGTCCTTGCGTGACAGCCCGCGCACGCTGGTGGGGGCCAGCAGGCAGTTGTCGAGCACGCTCATGTGTGGAAACAAGTTGAAATGCTGGAACACCATGCCGATGTCGCTGCGCACCTGCGCGGCCTCGCGCGTGGTGGCTGACAGGTCGATGCCATCCACCTGGATGCTGCCCTGCTGGGCAATCTCCAGGCGGTTGATGCAGCGGATCAGGGTCGACTTGCCCGAGCCGGAGGGCCCGCACAGCACGATGCGTTCGCCTTCGCGCACCTGCAGGTCAATGTCACGCAGCACGTGGAAGGCGCCGTAATGCTTGTTCAGGCCTTCGATACGGATCAGCACCGGGCGCGGGTCGGGTTCGGGGGCAAGGGTGGCAAGGCTCAGTGGTGCGGTCATGTTGTTTTTCTCCCGCGTGGGTTCAGTCGAAACGGGTCGCGCTGTAGGGCGCGGGGTCGGTGAAGGGGCGCTCGCCAGTGAGCAGTTCGGCCAATAGCCGGCCGCTGACCGGGCCCAGGGTGAGGCCGTGGTGGGCGTGGCCAAAGTTGAACCACAGCCCCGGGTGGCGCGGTGCCGGGCCGATCACCGGGCGCATGTCGGGCAGGCAAGGGCGACGGCCCAGCCATGGGGTGTCGTCCAGCCGCTCGCCGAGGGCCGGGAACAGCTTGCGCGCCAAGGCTTCGCAACGGCCCAGCTGGATCTGGTTGCCAGGCGCCCCGGCTGCGTCGAACTCGATGCCGGTGGTCAGGCGTACACCGCGCGCCATCGGCGCCAGCACGTAGCCGCCCTGGGTATCGCAGATCGAGTGCTCCAACTGTGCGCCGTCGCGGGTGCTGTAGTGCATGTGGTAGCCACGTTTGATCGCCAGCGGAATCTGATAGCCCAGGCCGCTGAACAGGTCCGCCGACTGCGGGCCGAGGCAGGCCACCACCTCGTCGGCGGTAACCGGGCCACGACGGCTTTCTACCCGCCACTGGCCGTTGGCTTGGCGCAGGCTGCGCGCATCGCCATGCAGGAACTGCCCGCCGCGCTGCAGGAACAGCGCGGCATAGCCACGGGTGAGGGCGCCGGGGTTGTTCACGGTCTTTGGGTCGAGCCAATGAATGCCACCGACCACGGTGGCGTCCAACTGGTGCTCGCGTGCCTGCAGTTGCCCGCATTCGAGTATCTCGAACTGCAAGCCGTAGCGGCTCAGGCCCTTGGCGTCAGTTTTGGCCTGCTCGAAAAGCGCAGGGTCGCGGAATACTTCGATCCAGCCTTTGGCCTGCACCAGCCCTTCAAGGCCGGCCGCTTCGATCAGCGCGTCGTGTTCTTCGACGCAGCGTTGTACCAGCGGCAGCATATCGGCGGCGGCCCCAGCCAGGCGGCCGGGCGCCGACTGGCGCCAGTAGCGCCACAGCCACGGTGCGACCTTGGGCAGGTGCGCCAGGCTGTAGCGCACATCGGGCTGGCGGTTCAGGCCATAGCGCAGCAGCGCGCCCAGTTGCCGGGGGAAGGCGTAGGGGATGACGCTGGAGCGCTCGATCAGCCCGGCGTTGCCGTGGCTGGTGCCGCTGCCCGGTTCGTCGCGGTCGATCAGAATCACCTGGCGCCCGCGGGCCTGCAGGTGCAGGGCGGTGCTGACGCCGACGATACCGGCGCCGAGGACAAGGGTCTGGCAATGCATGGAACGTATCCTTCGGTCAGTTCAGGTGGCGGCCCAAGCGGCCTTCCAAGTGTTTCAGCAGGCGCCTTACCAGCTCGACGATCACCAGGTAGAGCACGGCCGCCCACAGGTAGATCTGGAAGTCGAAACTGCGCGAGAAGGCCAGTTTGGTCACGCCCATCAGGTCGTAGATGGTCACCAGCGAGGCAATCGCGCTGGCCTTGATCATCAGGATCAGTTCGTTGCCCAGTGGGCCGATGGCCACGAGCAGCGACTGCGGCAAGATCACCTTGAAGAAGGTGGTCGAGCGTTTCAGGTTCAGCGCCCGTGCCGCCTCATGCTGGCCGGGCGCAACGGCCATCAGGCTGCCGCGGAAGATCTCGGCTTGATAGGCGGCGGTGTTCAGGGTGAACGCCAGCAAGGTGCAGAACCACGCCTCGCGGAAGAACCACCACAGGCCGACGTCCTGCCAGAAGCCCTTGAGCGAGCCCAGCCCGTAATACAGCAGGAACAGCTGCGCCAGCAGTGGCGAGCCGCGGAAGAAGTACACGTAACCGGCGGCCAAGCGCTGCAGCACCAGGCTGCGCGACATGCGTGCCAGGGCCAGCAGCAGGCCGAGCACGGCGCCCAGGGTGAAGGAAATGGCCACCAGTTTGGCAGTTACCAGCAAACCGTCGAGAAAGCGTGGGCCGTAGCGCTCCAGCAGGTCGGGGTCGAGTACCAGCGCCAGCAGTTGATCGAGGCTCATGCGCGTGCTCCTAGCAGGTGGCGGTTGCTACGCCGTTCGATGTAGGCGAACACGCGCCCGGACAGTGCCGCGAACAGCAGGTAACCCAGGCAGGCGACGCCGTAGAAGAACATCGGCTCCTTGGTCACGCTGACCGCCAGGTTGGTCTGGCGCATCAGGTCGACCAGTGAGATGGTCGACACCAGCGAGGTGTCCTTGAGCAGCGACAGCCAATTGTTGGAAAGGCCGGGCAGGGCGATGCGGGTCAGTTGTGGCAGCAGCACCTTGAAGAACCCGGTGCGCTTGCTCAGGCCCAAGGCCGAGCAGGCTTCCAGCTGGCCCTTGGGCAGGGTCTTGAAGGCCGCCAGCCAGATCTCGCTGGAAAACGCGGCAAATACCAGGCTGAAGGCAATCATCGCGGCGAGGAAGGTGTTGATCAGGAATTCACCCTCGTAGCCCATGGCGGCGAGGATCTTCTGCGCGGCGATCTGGCAGCCGTAATAGATGATCAGCAAGGTCAGCAGCTCGGGCAGGCCGCGAAACACGGTTGAAAAGGTAGTGGCCCAGGCCCGTGGCAGGCGCTTGCGCGAGCGCGCCGCCAGGGCGACCACCAGGCCCAGTGGCAGGCCGATGGGCAGGCAGGCCAGGGCCAGGGAAACGGTAACCAGCGCGCCGGCCAGCAACGCCTGGCCCCAGCCTCCGCTGGCGAAGGACAGCAAGGACAATTGATCGAGCATGACGAACCCCTAAGATGGGCAACGCGGTCTCTTTGTAGGAGCGGCCTTGTGTCGCGATAGGGGGGCGTAGCGCCCCCACATTTTCAGCTTCGCCGCGAAGAACGCCGGGGCCGCTTTGCGGCCCTATCGCGACACAAGGCCGTTCTTACAGGGATTGCGCAGTTTCCTGAAGATCAGTTGTAGATATCGAAAGCAAAGTACTTGCTGGCGATCTTCTGGTAGGTGCCGTTGGCCACGATCTGTTGTAGCGCGGTGTTCAGGCGCTGGCGCAGGGCTTGGTCGTCCTTGCGCACGGCAATGGCGGCATCGGCCTTGGTGTCGGCCACATCGCCGAGGATCTTGCAGCAGTCCCCGCCGTTCTTGCTCATCCACTCGTGCAGCGGGAATTTGTCGGCAATCACGCCGTCCAGGCGGCCTGCGGCAAGGTCCGCGTTGGCCTCGTCCATGGTTGGGTACAGCTTCACATCGGCACCGGCCTTGCCATACACGTCTTCGGCGTAGATGGCCTGGGTGGAGGACGACTGGGCGCCGACGGTGTAGCCGACAAAGTCGGTCTGGGCGCTGTCGATCTTGCTGTCCTTGGCCACCGCAACGGTCAGTGGCGTGCGGTAGTAGTGGTCGGTGAACGCGATTTTCTTGCGCCGCTCTTCGGTGTCGATCATTGACGCCACCACTGCGTCGTACTTGCGTGCCATCAGGGCGGGGATGATGCCTTCCCAGTCCTGGGCCACCAGCGTGCATTCCACTTTCATCTGTTCGCACAGGGCATGGGTGATGTCGATATCGAAGCCATGCAGCTTGTTATCGGCGTCTACATAGTTGAAGGGCGGGTAGGCACCCTCCGTGGCGAAACGCAGGGTTTCGGCACTGGCGGCACCCGCCAGCAGCAGGGCGCACGCACCCACCAAGGCCATGGACTTGTTCATCTCGCACCTCATTGCACTCTTGCTATTGTTGTTTGCCCGTCGACCACGAGGTGTAGCCGACGAATTCGTTATGTAGAGCGGCAGTCGCTTCCAAGCGTTTTTCAACATCCGGCCCGAGCTTCTTGCAGACCTCGTTGACCATCAGGTGCACCCACGACAGCATCGTCGAGGTGGATTCCCAGAACAGATTGAACTCGGTGGGGATGCGGAACACCTCGTCGGCATTGGCATCGGCCCAGTCACAGAAGGTGTCGGTCACCAGGGTGACCGCAATGCCAGCCTCGCGTGCCTTCTGGCACAGCATCAGGGCGTGGCGGGAATAGCGGCGCGCCTCGAACACCACCAGGGCGCTGTCTTCGGCGCGGCCCAGCAGCACTTCGCCGAAGTGCCCAGCGCTGATGTCGACCAGCTGCACACCATCGCGCAGGTATTGCAGCAAGTGGCTCATGCACATGGCGATGCCACGCTCGGTCTGGAAACCGGCGATGAACACCCTGGGCTTGCTCGCCAGGCGTTGCGCCACGGTGTGCCAGGCCGTGCTCTGGCGGTATTCGTGCACGCGCACCAAGGCGGCGATTTCCAGCTCCAGGCTGCCGGCGTTGTCGCTGGCGTCCTGGTTCTGGCGGTAATCTTGCAGGCGATCACCCACCAGCCATGGGCCATCGCCAAGATCGTTCTGCAGGTCTTGCTTAAGCGCCTTGAGGTGGGCATAACCCAATGAGCGGCAGAACCGCCCGACGCTCGATTCGCTGACGCCCAGCTTGGCGGCAATGCTGGCTGAAGTCTGGAACGGCAGTTCGTGCAGGTTGGCGAGCATGTAGGTGGCGATCTTGCGACCCGAGGCAGCGGCCCCTTCGAGGCTGTTTTCCAGGCGTTGCTTGATCGGTTGGCTCATGCTGCGGCTCCAGGGGTAAGGCTTGAGAAGAAAATGAATGTTTTCTGTCATCAAGTCAACATTTGACAGATTGCTGTCACATGCAGGAAAGTTTTTGTCGTTGCAACGCTGTAGCCAATCCAAAACAACAAGGAGCTTCAGATGTCCGCACCCTCCACCAGCACCATTGTGCGCGTGCCCTTTTCCGAGCTGCAGGGCCTGCTGCAGGCCATCTTCCAGCGCCATGGTTGCAGCGAGGCCGTGGCTCGGGTGCTGGCCCACAACTGCGCCAGCGCCCAGCGTGATGGCGCTCATAGCCATGGGGTGTTCCGCATGCCCGGTTATGTTTCGACCTTGGCCAGCGGTTGGGTCGATGGCCAGGCCACACCCAAGGTCAGCGACGTGGCTGCTGGTTATGTGCGTGTCGATGCCGCGGGTGGTTTTGCCCAGCCGGCACTGGCGGCGGCCCGAGAACTGTTGGTGGCCAAGGCGCACAACGCCGGCATCGCCGTGCTGGCAATCCACAACTCGCACCACTTCGCTGCGCTGTGGCCGGATGTAGAGCCGTTCGCCGAAGAGGGCCTGGTTGCCCTCAGCGTGGTCAACAGCATGACCTGCGTGGTGCCACATGGCGCGCGCAAGCCACTGTTCGGCACCAACCCCATCGCTTTTGCCGCGCCTTGCGCCGAACATGACCCGATCGTCTTCGACATGGCCACCAGCGCCATGGCCCATGGCGACGTGCAGATTGCTGCGCGGGCTGGCCAGCAGCTACCTGAAGGCATGGGCGTGGATGCCAATGGCGAACCGACCACCGAGCCCAAGGCGATTCTGGAAGGCGGCGCTTTGCTGCCGTTTGGCGGGCACAAGGGCTCGGCGCTTTCGATGATGGTCGAGTTGCTGGCGGCGGCGTTGACCGGCGGGCACTTCTCCTGGGAGTTCGACTGGTCGGGGCACCCGGGGGCGAAGACGCCGTGGACCGGGCAACTGATCATCCTCATCGACCCCAGCAAGGCCGAAGGCGAGCGGTTTGCCCAGCGCAGCCGTGAACTGGTGGAGCAGATGCAGGCCGTAGGGCTGACGCGCATGCCGGGCGAGCGGCGTTACCGCGAGCGGGAGGTGGCCGAGGAGGAAGGGGTGGCGGTGACCGAGCAGGAGTTGCAGGGCCTGAAAGAGCTGCTTGGCTGACCCCTGCACCGTCGGGCCATGCAATGTTGCATAGACAACCTTGCACAATAGTGGATGTTCCTGAGCCTGCACTCCGGGTATGCTCAGGTCTGCCTTTTCGAACTGTCCTGATCCAAGGAGCTGCACGCTGTGTTCAAACATGTCGATGCCTATGCCGGCGACCCGATCCTCTCGTTGATGGAAACCTTCAAGGCCGACCCGCGCGCCGACAAGGTCAACCTGAGTATTGGCCTGTACTACGATGAGGCCGGCGTGGTGCCGCAACTGGCGGCTGTGGATGCGGTGGAAAAACGCATGGCCGGCCAGGACCACGAAGCCTCCCTGTACCTGCCGATGGAAGGCCTGGCCAGCTACCGCCAGGCGATCCAGGCGCTGCTGTTCGGTGCTGATCACCCCGCCGTGACGGGCGGTCGCGTGGCTACCGTGCAGACCGTGGGCGGCTCCGGTGCCCTTAAAGTTGGTGCCGACTTCCTCAAGCGCTACTTCCCGCAGTCCGAAGTCTGGGTCAGCAACCCGACCTGGGACAACCACCGCGCCATCTTCGAAGGCGCAGGCTTCAAGGTGCACTCCTACCCGTACTTCGACCAGGCCACCCGTGGCGTGGACTTCGACGGCATGCTGGCCACCCTGCAGACCCTGCCGGCCAACAGCGTGGTCCTGCTGCACCCGTGCTGCCACAACCCTACCGGCGCCGACCTGGAACAGCACCAGTGGCAGCAAGTGGTCGAAGTGGTCAAGGCGCGCCAGCTGATCCCGTTCCTCGACATCGCCTACCAAGGCTTCGCTGAAGGCCTGGTGGAAGACGCCTACGCCATCCGCGAAATGGCCCGTGCCGGCGTGCCGTGCCTGGTCAGCAACTCGTTCTCGAAAATCTTCTCGCTGTACGGCGAGCGGGTAGGCGGCCTGTCGGTGGTGTGCGATGACGACGCCACTGCCCAGAGCGTACTTGGCCAGTTGAAGGCCACCGTGCGCCGCAACTACTCCAGCCCGCCCAACTTCGGCGCCCAGCTGGTGGCTGGCGTGCTCAGCGATGCAGGCCTGAATGCCCAGTGGGCCGAAGAAGTCGAAGTGATGCGCAAGCGGATCCTCGACATGCGCCAGGCGCTGGTCGATGCCCTGGCCGTGCTGCTGCCAGGCCAGGACTTCCAGTTCTTCCTGCGCCAGCGCGGCATGTTCAGCTACACCGGCTTCAGCGTCGAGCAGGTGCGTCGCCTGCGTGACGAGTTCGGTGTGTACCTGATCGACAGCGGCCGCGTGTGCATGTCCGGCCTGCGCCCGGCCAACCTGCAGCGGGTTGCCGAAGCGTTCGCCGCCGTTCAGAAGTAATCCTCCAGGGGCCCAGCGCGGCCCCTGCATTCGCAGCTTCGCAGCGAGTAATGCCAGGGCCGCTTTGCGGCCCTTTCGCGGCGCAACGCCGCCCCCACAGGTCATTGCTGCAACCCGCGTTTTCAGCCAGCTGCACCTCACTTGTAAAGACAAGTGCAACCGCCCCTCGGAAAAGGGCTTCGCAAGTGCAACCTTTCCGTGCACAATCGCGCCCCTCTTTTCCGGTTGAGTTGGGCGAAGGCACTGTTTCGCCATTCTCAGCCTGTTGCAGTCTTGCGAGTGGAGCTTCACCCGGAATGAATGAGCAGGCCCCAAGCGTTGAACAACGCTTTGCAGAATCGACCCCCGCCACCCTTGGCAGCTGGGCGCGTCACGACACCACCTGGATGCTGGGCCTGTTCGGCACAGCCATTGGCGCCGGAACCCTGTTCCTGCCGATCAACGCCGGCCTTGGCGGCTTCTGGCCGCTGCTGATCCTGGCCATCCTGGCCTTCCCGATGACGTACTTTGCCCACCGTGGGTTGACCCGATTCGTCCTGTCGGGGCGCAACGGTGGCGACATTACCGAAGTGGTCAAGGAGCACTTCGGCAGCACCGCCGGTGCCTCGATCACCGTGCTGTACTTCTTCGCCATCTTCCCCATCCTGCTTATCTATAGCGTGGCGCTGACCAACACCGTGTCCAGCTTCATGGAGCACCAGTTGCACATGCAGCCGCCGCCGCGGGCCATCCTGTCGTTCGTGCTGATCCTCGGCCTGCTGGCCATCGTGCGCTGTGGCGAGCAGGCCACGGTCAAGGTCATGAGCCTGCTGGTGTACCCGTTCATCGTCGCCCTGGCGTTGCTGGGCCTGTACCTGGTGCCGCACTGGACGGGTGGCATCCTCGACAGCGCTACCCAGGTGCCACCGGCCTCGGCCTTCCTGCACACCCTGTGGCTGGCCATTCCGGTGATGGTGTTCTCGTTCAACCACTCGCCGATCATCTCGGCCTTTGCCGTTGACCAGAAGCGCCGCTACGGCGAGCACGCCGATGAGCGCAGCGGCCAGATCCTGCGTCGTGCCCACCTGCTGATGGTGGTGATGGTGCTGTTCTTCGTGTTCAGCTGCGTGCTCACCCTGAGCAGCGCCCAGCTGGCCGAAGCCAAGGCACAGAACCTGTCGATCCTGTCGTACCTGGCCAACCATTTCAGCAACCCGACCATCGCGTTCGCTGCGCCGTTGATCGCCTTCGTGGCCATTGCCAAGTCGTTCCTGGGCCATTACATCGGTGCCAGCGAAGGCCTGAAGGGCATCATCGCCAAGACCGGCGCGCGCCCGGGTGCCAAAACCCTGGACCGCGTAGTTGCCGCGCTGATGCTGGTGGTGTGCTGGATCGTCGCCACCCTCAACCCGAGCATCCTGCGCATGATCGAATCGCTCGGCGGTCCGATCCTTGCGGTGCTGCTGTTCCTGATGCCGATGTACGCCATCCGCCGTGTACCGTCGATGCGCAAGTACAGCGGTGCAGCCTCCAACGTATTCGTTGTGGTGGTCGGCCTGGTTGCGTTGACCTCGGTGGTGTACGGCCTGCTCGGCTGATTCGCTGCCAGAAATAAAGAATGCCCGGGGCGCTTGTCGCAACCTGGGCATTTTTTTGTCCACAAGAATTGTCCGGCAATAGAACAATTTCACCTACCCCCATAGGCACCCGGCCGCCTTCATGCTTAACTCAGTGTCCTTTTCAAACCCCGTATAAGGATTTCGTCATGGCTCAAGTGACTCTCAAAGGCAACCCGGTTCAGGTCAAAGGCGAACTGCCGAAAGTCGGCGCCCAGGCTCCGGCCTTCTCCCTGGTCGGTGAAGGCCTGGCTGACAAGTCGCTGAAGGACTACGCCGGCAAGCGCAAGGTGCTGAACATCTTCCCGAGCGTCGACACCCCAACCTGCGCCACCTCCGTGCGCAAGTTCAACGCCCAGGCCAATGATGTAACCAACACCGTGGTACTGTGCATTTCCGCCGACCTGCCGTTCGCCCAGGCCCGCTTCTGCGGCGCAGAAGGCCTGGAAAACGTGAAGAACCTGTCGACCCTGCGTGGCCGCGAGTTCCTCGAGAACTACGGCGTCGCCATCGCCGACGGCCCACTGGCCGGCCTGGCCGCCCGCGCCGTGGTGGTGCTGGACGAGAGCGACAAGGTGCTGCACAGCGAGCTGGTTGGTGAAATTGCCGACGAGCCGAACTACGATGCAGCGCTGGCTGTACTGAAGTAAAGGTTGTGGGGTAGGGCGGGCATCTGCAGCCCACCGTCGCCCCAAGCAACACCCTGTAACGGCCCGGAACGCGTTCCGGGCCGTTTTCATTTAAAATTCCGCGTCTTGGCAACGTCAGGCAAAGGTAAACCTCTGGTAAAGGCCCTTTGCTAAAACGATGGCAGTGCTTATCGTTCACCCTCCCGAAGTCGTCATTCCGAACAAGGTTCGTTCAACCCATGCAAGCGTCCAATTCCCGTTCCCCTCGTCGCTGGCTCGTCGGCCTGCTGATCCTGCTGCTGGTGGCTGCACTGGCCTGGTGGCTTTGGCCTGCAGCAACGCCCGCGCACAAAGAAGCCAGCGGCGGCGGGCGCGGCGGCAAGGGCATGGGCATGATGGGTGGCCGGCCAGGCTTCGGCGGCTCCAGCGACCCGGTGCCGGTGCGCGTCGAACCGGTACGGGTGGGTGATTTTCCGCTGTACTACAAGGCCCTGGGCACCGTCACTGCGACCAACACAGTGAACGTCCGCAGCCGGGTGGCAGGCGAACTGGTGAAAATCCACTTCAAGGAAGGCCAGCAGGTCAAGGCCGGCGACTTGCTCGCCGAAATCGACCCGCGCTCGTACCGCATCGCCCTGCAGCAGGCCGAAGGCACCCTGGCGCAGAACCAGGCACAGTTGAAGAACGCCCAGGTCGACCTGGCCCGCTATAAAGGCCTGTACGCCGAAGACAGTATCGCCAAGCAAACCCTCGACACCGCCGAAGCACAAGTGGCGCAGTTTCAGGGGCTGGTCAAGACCAATCAGGCACAGGTCAACGATGCTCGCCTGAACCTCGACTTCACTCAAATTCGTTCGCCAATCAACGGCCGTGTAGGCCTGCGCCAACTCGACCTGGGCAACCTGGTGGCGGCCAACGACGCCACCGCACTGGTGGTGATCACCCAGACCGAGCCGATCAGCGTCGCCTTCACCCTGCCGGAAACCGAGCTGGGCACCGTGCTGGAGCGCTACCGCAGTGGCGCGAGCCTGCCGGTCGAGGCCTGGGACCGCAGTGACAGCAAGCTGCAGTCCACAGGTGTGCTGGGCAGCATCGACAACCAGATCGACACCACCACCGGCACCCTGAAGTTCAAGGGCCGCTTCGAGAACAAGGACCTGGCCCTGTTCCCCAACCAGTTCGTCAACGTGCGCCTGCTGGCCGACACACTCAAGCAGGTGGTCATGGCCCCGGCTGCGGCCATCCAGTTTGGCAACGACGGCACCTTTGCCTATGTGGTCAACGCCGAAAGCACCGTGAACGTGCGCAAGCTCAAGGTTGGCGCCAGCGACGGCGAGAACAGCGTCATTCTCGAAGGCCTCAAGGCGGGCGACCGCCTGGTGCTTGAAGGCACCGACCGCCTGCGCGAAGGCACCAAGGTGGAAGTGGTAGAAGACAGCTCGCAGGTGCCGACCACGCCCGGCCAGCACCTGCAAGGCCAGGAAGCCAAGGGCTCGGCGCACACAGGTGAAGCACAGCCCGGTAACGCAGCAGGCAAGGCGGGCGCATGAACCTCTCGCGTCTGTTCATCCTGCGGCCGGTCGCCACCACGCTGAGCATGCTGGCCATTGTCCTGGCCGGCCTGATCGCCTACAAGCTGCTGCCGGTGTCCGCATTGCCGCAGGTGGACTACCCGACCATCCGCGTGATGACCCTGTACCCTGGCGCCAGCCCGCAGGTCATGACCAGCGCCGTCACCGCGCCACTGGAGCGCCAGTTCGGCCAGATGCCGGGCCTGGAGCAGATGGCCTCGACCAGCTCCGGTGGCGCGTCGGTGCTGACCCTGCGCTTCAACCTCGACATGAACATGGACGTTGCCGAGCAACAGGTGCAGGCCGCGATCAACGCCGCCAGCAACCTGCTGCCCAGCGACTTGCCGGCACCGCCGGTGTACAACAAGGTCAACCCGGCCGACACCCCGGTGCTGACCTTGGCCATCTCCAGCAAGACCATGCCGCTGCCCAAGCTCAACGACCTGGTCGATACCCGCGTGGCGCAAAAGCTCGCGCAGATCAGCGGCGTGGGCATGGTCAGCATTGCCGGCGGCCAGCGCCAGGCGGTGCGGATCAAGGTCAACGTCGACGCTCTGGCGGCCAACGGCCTGAACCTGGACGACGTGCGTACCCTGATCGGCGCTTCCAACGTCAACCAGCCCAAAGGCAACTTCGACGGCCCGACACGGGTGTCGATGCTCGATGCCAACGACCAACTGCGTTCCCCCGAGGAATACGCCAACCTGATTCTGGCCTACAACAATGGCGCTCCGCTGCGCCTGAAAGACGTAGCCGAAATCGTCGACGGCGCCGAAAACGAACGCCTGGCCGCCTGGGCCAACGAAAACCACGCGGTGCTGCTGAACATCCAGCGTCAGCCGGGCGCCAACGTGATCGAAGTGGTCGACCGCATCAAGGACCTGCTGCCGTCGATCACCGACAACCTGCCGGCTGGCCTCGATGTCTCGGTGCTGACCGACCGCACCCAGACCATCCGCGCCGCGGTCAAGGACGTGCAACACGAACTGCTGATCGCCATCGTGCTGGTGGTGATGGTCACCTTCGTCTTCCTGCGCCGCTTCAGCGCCACCCTCATTCCATCGATTGCCGTGCCACTGTCGCTGATTGGCACCTTCGGGGTGATGTACCTGGCCGGTTTCTCGGTCAACAACCTGACGCTGATGGCCCTGACCATTGCCACAGGCTTCGTGGTCGATGATGCCATCGTCATGCTGGAGAACATCTCCCGGCACATCGAAGAGGGCGAGACCCCCATGCAGGCGGCGCTCAAGGGCGCCCGGCAGATCGGCTTCACCCTGATTTCGCTGACCTTCTCGCTGATCGCCGTACTGATCCCGCTGCTGTTCATGGCTGACGTGGTCGGCCGCTTGTTCCGCGAGTTCGCCATCACCCTGGCGGTGGCCATCCTGATTTCCCTGGTGGTGTCGCTGACCCTGACGCCGATGATGTGCGCGCGCCTGCTCAAGCGTGAGCCCAAGGAAGAGGAACAAAGCCGTTTCTACCGCGCCAGCGGTGCCTGGATCGACTGGCTGATCAAGCACTACGGCAGTGCCCTGCAGTGGGTGCTGAAGCACCAACCGCTGACCCTGCTGGTGGCAGTGGCCAGCCTGGCGCTGACGGTATTCTTGTACATGGTGGTGCCCAAAGGCTTCTTCCCGGTGCAGGACACCGGGGTGATCCAGGGTATCTCCGAAGCGCCGCAGTCCACCTCGTTCGCCGCCATGAGCGAGCGCCAGCAGGCGCTGAGCAAGGTGATCCTGCAAGACCCTGCGGTGCAAAGCCTGTCGTCCTACATCGGTGTCGACGGCGACAACGCCACGCTCAACAGCGGCCGCCTGCTGATCAACCTCAAGCCCCACGGCGAGCGCGATGTCACCGCCAGCCAAGTGATCAGCCGCCTGCAGCCGCAAGTCGACCGGCTGGTGGGCATCCGTCTGTTCATGCAGCCGGTACAGGACCTGAGCATCGAGGACCGGGTCAGCCGTACCCAGTACCAGTTCAGTCTGTCGTCGCCGGACGCCGACCTGCTGGCGCAGTGGAGCGGCAAGCTGGTGCAGGCGCTGCAGCAGCGCCCGGAACTGGCCGACGTGGCCAGCGATCTGCAGGACAAGGGCCTGCAGGTGTACCTGGTGATCGACCGTGACATGGCCAGCCGCCTGGGCATTACCGTGTCACAAATCACCAACGCCCTGTACGACGCCTTCGGCCAGCGGCAGATCTCCACCATCTACACCCAGGCCAGCCAGTACCGCGTGGTGCTGCAGTCGCAGGATGCCGCCGTGATTGGCCCGCAGGCGCTGGAGTCAATCCACGTCAAGGCCACCGATGGCGGCCAGGTGCGCCTGTCGGCGCTGGCGCGCATCGAGCAGCGTCAGGCGCAGCTGGCCATTTCCCACATCGGCCAGTTCCCGGCGGTGACCCTGTCGTTCAACCTGGGCCACGGTGCATCGCTGGGCGAGGCGGTGCAGGTGATCGAGCAGGTGCAGAAGGACATCGGCATGCCGCTGGGCGTGCAAACCCGCTTCCAGGGCGCGGCCGAGGCTTTCCAGGCATCGCTGTCGAGTACCTTGCTGCTGATTCTGGCAGCGGTGGTGACCATGTACATCGTGCTGGGCGTGCTGTACGAGAGCTACATCCACCCGGTGACCATCCTCTCGACCTTGCCATCGGCAGCGGTGGGGGCCTTGCTGGCCTTGCTCATCAGCGGCAACGACCTGGGCATGATTGCCATCATCGGTATCATCCTGCTGATCGGCATCGTCAAGAAGAACGCGATCATGATGATCGACTTCGCCCTGGAGGCCGAGCGCCACCAGGGCATGAGCCCGCGCGATGCCATCTACCAGGCGGCGCTGCTGCGCTTCCGGCCGATCCTGATGACCACCCTGGCCGCGCTGTTCGGTGCGGTGCCGCTGATGCTCGCCACCGGTTCCGGTGCCGAACTGCGCCAGCCGCTGGGCCTGGTGATGGTCGGTGGGCTGCTGGTCAGCCAGGTGCTGACGCTGTTCACCACCCCGGTCATCTACCTGTACTTCGACCGCCTGGCCCGCCGCTGGCGCCCGGCCACTGACGTGAAGCAGGCCGAGGCATGAACCTGTCTGGTCCGTTCATCCGTCGCCCGGTGGCGACCATGCTGTTGAGCCTGGCGATCATGCTGCTGGGTGGGGTCAGCTTTGGCTTGCTGCCGGTGGCGCCGCTGCCGCAAATGGACTTCCCGGTAATCGTGGTGTCGGCCAACCTGTCCGGCGCCAGCCCCGAGGTCATGGCCTCCACCGTGGCCACGCCGCTGGAGCGCAAGCTGGGGAGTATCGCTGGCGTCACCACGCTCACCAGCAGCTCCAACCAAGGCTCCACGCGTGTGGTGATCGGCTTCGAGATGGGCCGCGACATCGACGGCGCGGCACGTGAGGTGCAGGCAGCGATCAACGCCACCCGCAACCTGCTGCCCAGCGGCATGCGCAGCATGCCCACCTACAAGAAGATCAACCCGTCACAAGCGCCGATCATGGTGCTGTCGCTGACCTCGGATGTGCTGCAGAAGGGCCAGCTGTACGACCTGGCCGACACCATCCTGTCGCAGAGCCTGGCCCAGGTGTCGGGGGTAGGGGAGGTGCAGATCGGTGGCAGTTCGTTGCCGGCCGTGCGCATTGCCGTCGAGCCGCAATTGCTCAACCAGTACAACCTGTCGCTGGACGAGGTGCGCACGGCGGTGTCCAACGCCAACCAGCGCCGGCCCATGGGCTTTGTCGAGGACGCCGAACGCAACTGGCAGGTGCGCGCCAACGACCAGCTGGAAAGCGCCAAGGACTACGAGCCGGTGGTGATCCGACAGCAGAACGGCACCATCCTGCGGCTGTCCGACGTAGCGACCATCACCGACGGCGTCGAGAACCGCTACAACAGTGGCTTCTTCAATGACCAGGCAGCGGTGCTGCTGGTGGTCAACCGTCAGACCGGCGCCAACATCATCGAAACGGTCGACCAGATCAAGGCGCAGTTGCCGGCCTTGCAGTCGTTGCTGCCCGCCAGCGTGCAACTGAACGTGGCCATGGATCGCTCGCCGGTAATCAAGGCCACGCTGAAAGAGGCCGAGCACACCTTGCTGATCGCCGTGGTGCTGGTGATCCTGGTGGTCTACTTGTTCCTCGGCAGCCTGCGTGCCTCGCTGATCCCCAGCCTGGCGGTGCCGGTATCGCTGGTGGGCACGTTCGCGGTCATGTACCTGTGCGGCTTTTCGCTCAACAACCTGTCGCTGATGGCGCTGATCCTCGCCACCGGGCTGGTGGTGGACGACGCCATCGTGGTGCTGGAGAACATTTCCAGGCACATCGAGGACGGCCAGCCGCCGATGAAGGCGGCCTTCCTGGGCGCCAAGGAAGTGGGCTTCACCTTGCTGTCGATGAACGTGTCGCTGGTGGCGGTGTTTGTCTCCATCCTGTTCATGGGGGGCATTGTGCGCAACCTGTTCCAGGAGTTTTCCATTACCCTGGCGGCGGCGATCATCGTCTCGCTGGTGGTGTCGTTGACCCTCACACCGATGCTTTGCGCTCGTTGGCTCAAGCCGCACCAGGCCGAGCAGACCCGCCTGCAGCGGTGGAGCGACAAGCTGCATCAACGCATGGTCAATGCCTATGACCGCAGCCTGGGCTGGGCCATTCGCCACAAGCGCCTGACCCTGCTCAGCCTGCTGGCCACCATTGGCATCAACATCGCCCTGTACGTGGTGGTGCCCAAGACGCTGATGCCGCAGCAGGACACCGGCCAACTGATGGGCTTTATCCGCGGCGACGATGGTCTGTCGTTCAGCGTGATGCAGCCGAAGATGGAAATCTACCGTCGCGCCTTGCTTGCCGACCCGGCCGTGCAGAGCGTTGCCGGGTTCATCGGTGGCAACAGCGGCACCAACAACGCCATGGTGCTGGTGCGCCTGAAACCGATCAGCGAGCGCAAGATCGATGCGCAGAAGGTGATCGAGCGCCTGCGCAAGGAAATGCCCAAAGTGCCCGGAGGGCGTCTGTTCCTGATGGCCGACCAGGACTTGCAACTGGGGGGCGGGGGGCGTGACCAAACCTCGTCGCAGTACCTGTATACCCTGCAAAGCGGTGACCTGGCGGCATTGCGCCAGTGGTTCCCCAAGGTGGTCGCGGCGCTGCGTGCGCTACCGGAGCTGACCGCCATCGACGCCCGCGATGGTGCCGGTACCCAACAGGTGACGCTGGTGGTCGACCGTGACCAGGCCAAGCGCCTGGGCATCGACATGGACATGGTCACCACGGTACTGAACAACGCTTACAGCCAGCGGCAGATCTCCACTATCTACGACAGCCTCAACCAGTACCAGGTGGTGCTGGAGATCAACCCGAAATACGCCTGGGACCCAAGCACCCTCGAACAAGTACAGGTGATTACCGCCGACGGTGCTCGCGTGCCGTTGTCGACCATCGCCCGTTACGAAAACAGCCTGGCCAACGACCGGGTCAGCCACGAAGGCCAGTTCGCCTCGGAAGACATCGCCTTCGACGTCGCCGAGGGCTACAGCCCCGACCAGGCCATGGCGGCGCTGGAGCGCGCGGTGGCCAAGCTGGGCTTGCCCGAGGAGGTGATTGCCAAGCTCGGCGGCACTGCCGATGCCTTTGCCAAGACCCAACAGGGGCAGCCCTTCATGATCCTTGGCGCACTGCTGCTGGTGTACCTGGTGCTGGGCATTCTTTATGAGAGCTACATCCACCCGCTGACCATTCTCTCGACACTGCCTTCGGCCGGCGTCGGGGCCTTGCTGGCGTTGTACGTCACCGGCGGCGAGTTCAGCCTGATCTCGCTGCTGGGGCTGTTCCTGCTGATTGGCGTGGTGAAGAAGAACGCCATTCTGATGATCGACCTGGCTTTGCAACTGGAGCGCCACCAGGGCCTGTCGCCGGAAGAGTCGATCCGCCGGGCCTGCCTGCTGCGCCTGCGGCCGATCCTGATGACCACCCTGGCAGCCATCCTCGGCGCCTTGCCGTTGCTGTTGAGCCACGCCGAAGGCGCAGAAATGCGCCAGCCGCTGGGCCTGACCATCATCGGCGGCCTGGTGTTCAGCCAGATCCTCACCCTTTATACAACGCCGGTTGTCTACCTGTACCTGGACCGCCTGCGCCACCGTTTCAACCGTTGGCGCGGCGTGCGCACCGACGCCGCCCTGGAAACCCCGCTATGACTTTTGCCCAGACCCCACTTCACCGCGCCCTGCAAGCGCTGACCCGTGGGCGTGGCTCGCGCCTGCTCGGCGCCGGGCTGTGCGTGGCCTTGCTCAGTGCCTGCACACTGAGCCCGGACTACCACCGCCCCGAGCTGAACAGCTCGGCGGCGCAGTTCAAGCACGCCGAAGGCTGGACCCAGGCCTCGCCGTCCGATGCCATCGCCCGCGGCGCCTGGTGGGAAATCTACGGCGATGCCGGGCTCAATGCGCTGGTCGAGGAGCTTAACCGCAGCAACCAGACCGTGGCGCAATCAGAAGCCCAGTACCGTCAGGCCCAGGCGCTGGTGCGCAGCAGCCGTGCGGCGCTGTTCCCCAGCCTGGACCTGAGCGCCAGCAAAAACCGCTCGGCGCAGGGTACCGGCAGCTCCAGTTCGAGCCTTTCCAACAACAGCAGTGGCATTCGCAACACCTACAACGCGCAGTTGGGCGTGAGCTGGGAAATCGACCTGTGGGGCAAGCTGCGGGAAACCATGAATGCCAACGAGGCCAGTGCCGAAGCCAGCTTCGCCGACCTCGCTTCGATCCGCCTGAGCCAGCAATCGGAGCTGGTGCAGAATTACCTGCAATTGCGCGTTATAGACGAGCAGAAACGCTTGCTGGAAGCCACCGTGGCGGCCTACGAGCGCTCGCTGCGCATGAACGAGAACCAGTACCGTGCCGGTGTCGCTGGCCCTGATGCCGTGGCCCAGGCCCGCACCCAGCTCAAAAGCACCCAGGCCGACCTGATCGACCTGATCTGGCAGCGCGCGCAGTTCGAGAACGCCATTGCCGTGCTGCTGGGCAAGGCCCCCGCCGACTTTGCCCTGGCCGACAGCAAGGCGATTCCGGCACTGCCGCAAATACCGGTTTCACTGCCTTCGCAACTGTTGGAGCGGCGCCCGGATATCGCGGCGGCCGAACGTAATGTGATGGCGGCCAACGCCAACATTGGCGTGTCGCGGGCAGCGTACTTCCCGGACCTCAGCCTGAGCATGAGTGGCGGTTATTCCAGCAGCAGCTTCAGCAACTGGATCGAGCTGCCCAACCGCTATTGGTCGGTAGGCCCGCAGTTGGCGCTGACTCTGTTCGACGCTGGCAAACGCAGCGCCGAGGTCGACCGCACGGTGGCAGTGTATGACCAGACCGTTGCGCAGTATCGCCAGACGGTGCTGGACGGCTTCAAGGAAGTGGAAAACCTGCTGGTGCAGTTGAAGGTGTATGGCGATGAAGCCGTGGTGCGCCAGGAAGCGCTGGATGCCGCCCGCGAGTCGCTGCGCCTGACCGAGAACCAGTACCGCGCCGGGCTGATCGGCTACCTGGATGTGGTCAACGTGCAGACCACGGCGCTGAGCAACGAGCGCAGTGTGTTGAACCTGCTGCAAGGGCGCCTGGTGGCCAGCGTGCAACTGGTGGCCGCGCTGGGGGGCGGCTGGGATGCCGAGCAAGCCTTTGCCGAGCAGGACTGAAGCAATCGCACGCGTTTGTGGGCGCGGCCTTGTGTCGCGAAAGGGCCGCAAAGCGGCCCCAGATTATTCGCGTAACCATTAATATTGCTGGGGCTGCTTCGCAGCCCTTTCGCGACACAAGGCCGCTTCCACAAGGTACAGCGCATAGTTGTATCATCCAGGTATTGGATCCATTCCCATTCGCAAAAACCCCGTGCGTTTCGCTTAAGCTTGAGTACAATCGTCAGCTTTTGCCGGGCACCCTGTCCCGTCGCTGGAATTCCCCAATGTTGACCGGTAGCTACTCCTCTTCGCTGGTGTTGATTTCGCTGTGCGTGGCGATCCTGGCGTCCTATACCGCCCTCGATCTGACCGGCCGTATCGCCACGGCCAAGGGCCGAGCTGCCTACCTGTGGATGGGCGGCGGTGCGCTGGCCATGGGCATCGGCGTGTGGTCGATGCACTTCATTGGGATGCTAGCCTTCAGCTTGCCCATCGACCTGGGTTACGACCTTGCCCTGACCGCGTTCTCGCTGTTGATTGCCGTGCTGTCCTCGGGCTTTGCCTTGTGGTTGGTCAGCCAGCCGAGCCTGCCGGCGCTGCAACTGGGGCTTGGCGCGTTGATCATGGGCGCTGGCATCGCCTGCATGCATTACACCGGTATGGCCGCGCTGCGCATGCTGCCGGGTATCGATTACGACCCGACGTTGTTCGGCGCCTCGTTGCTGATTGCCGTGGGCGCCTCGGCGGCGGCGTTGTGGATCGCCTTCCGCCTGCGCAGGCACACCCCCTATGTGCGGCAGATTCGAGGCCTGGCGGCGGTGGTCATGGGCTTTGCCATCGTCGGCATGCATTACACCGGCATGGCGGCGGCGAATTTCCCCGAGGGCAGCTTCTGTGGTGCGCTGGGCGGCGGGCTGCAGGGTGAGGGCCTGGTCTACCTGGTACTGATCACCACCCTGGCGGTACTGGCTGTGGCTTTGTTGACCTCGGTGTTGGACGCACGCCTCGAAGCGCGTACGGCCGAGCTGGCCCGTTCGCTGACCTTGGCCAACCAAGAACTCACCCAACTGGCCCTGCACGACACCCTCACCGATCTGCCCAACCGTACCTTGCTGGCCGACCGTATCGAGCAGGCCATCGCCAAGGTAGCGGAGCAGGGCGGTTGTTTTGCCCTGATGTTCATCGACCTGGACGGCTTCAAACCGGTCAACGATGCCTTTGGCCATCACATCGGCGACCTGCTGCTCAAGGCCGTGGCGGCGCGCCTGCGTGGCCACCTGCACAGCCAGGACACCCTGGCGCGAATTGGCGGTGACGAGTTCGTGCTGTTGGTGGAACTGCAGGAGCCGAATGATGCCATGGACGTGGCGGTCAAGCAGGTCAACCTGGTGTCACGGCCATTTCGCGTGGCCGAGCACGACCTGCAACTGTCGGCCAGCCTGGGCATCGTCCTGTACCCAGGCAACGGCCAGGACCAGCATGAGTTGCTGCGCAATGCCGACGCGGCCATGTACCACGCCAAGAGCGCCGGCAAGAACGGCTACAGCTTCTTCGATGTGTCGATGAACAGCAACGCCCGCCAGCAACTGCAGTTGCTGCAGGACTTGCGCCAGGCACTGGAACAGCGCCAGTTCCGCCTGCATTACCAGCCCAAGTTCGACGCCCAAGCCTGCCAGCCGATCGGCGCCGAGGCGTTGTTGCGCTGGGAGCACCCGCAGCATGGCCTGCTGCTGCCCGACCGTTTCATCGGCCTGGCGGAAAAGACCGGCCTGATCATTCCTATTGGTGAGTGGGTGTTGATAGAGGCCTGCCGGCAGATGCGCCAGTGGCTGGACCAGGGCCACAACGGCTGGCGCATGGCGGTGAACCTGTCGGCCATCCAGTTCTGCCACGCCGGGCTGGTAGAGAGCGTGGCACGCGCCCTGGAGCAGAATGGCCTGCCCGCCAACTGCCTGACCCTGGAAATCACCGAAACCACCGCCATGCACGACGCCGACGCCAGCCTGACCGTGTTGCAGCGCCTGTCCGACATGGGTGTGGACCTGTCCATCGATGACTTTGGCACCGGCTATTCCAGCCTGATGTACCTCAAGCGCCTGCCAGCCAACGAGCTGAAGATCGACCGCGGCTTCGTGCGCGACCTGGAGCAGGACAGTGACGATGCCGCGATCGTTTCGGCCATTGTCGCACTGGGCCAGGCGTTGGGCCTGCGTATCGTTGCCGAGGGGGTGGAGACCGACATGCAGCAGGACTTCCTGACCCGCTTGGGTTGCGATTCGCTGCAGGGTTACCTGCTGGGCCAGCCGGTGCCGGCCGAGCAGTTCATGGGCAAGTTGCGGGCGATGGGCGAGGAAAGTAACGCTGCGGGCTAGACCGCAGCGCGCAAGGTAACCGCGGGTATGAAGGCATCCATCTCCGCCTCGACGGCCTCGATGATGCGTTCTACATCGGCGGCGGCCATGATCGCTGCACAAGGGATGCCGGCAATCGCCAGCAGGGTTTCACCGCTGGCGCGGTCAAACAACCGCGCGACCATGCTGCGTGGCGCATCCATGCTGGCCTCGAAGCCCAGCGGGTGGAAATGCCAGCGCATCACCTGGCAGGCGTTGGGGAACGTCATCTTGTTCATGCCAGCCTCCTTGTCCATGCCTGGACGTGGTGAGCGGGTGGCCACTTCGATGCAGCCGCCGGGAAGGTAAACATAGTACCTGTCACGGGCGATTCTCGGCTGCAAATACGACAAATGCGCTAATGCATGACAGCGATCACATCCTTGTCGTGGGTTAGGATTGTTCGGTGACTGCGTGGCAAACGTTTTCCTGGCAGTGTGGCGGCCGGTTTTCCCGTTGAGTTGCATTGATTTCGCCACCGTTCAGCATCCAGGTTTCAGACGAGCGGTTCAACCCAGCAGCCCGGCGGCGATATTGATGGTGAACCCCAAAATGGCCGTATTGAACACGAACCCCACCAATGAATGCGCCAGCACCACCCGGCGTAATCCTCGCCCTGCGACGCCCACGTCAGACGTTTGCACCGCGACGCTGATGGTGAACGAGAAGTAATGAAAGTCCCAGTAATCCGGGTTGCGTTCGCCATCAGCGAAGCGCAGAGGCGGTTCGTGGTTTTGCCCGGTGTAGAACAGCCGCGCGTAGTGCAGGCTGAAGATGCAGCCGATCAGCAGCCAGGAACCGGCTACGGTCAGGCCGGTGTAAAGGTAGTGCAGGGCCAGCGGTGTGCCTTGCAGGCCGCGGCTGGAAACCAGTTGCAGGGTGACCGCGGCAAGGCTGGCGATGGCGGCGATGCACACGGTCAGCAGGACTATGCCCGCGTTTTCGTCTTCGACACGGGCGACCTTGCGGACTTTATCGGGGCCTGCGTTCCAGCTCAGGTACAGCACCAGCAGCAGGTACAGCCATACGCCTAGGTTCCAGCCGGCGAGGATGTGCTGCACGGTATCGCCAGCTGGGATCAACCAGGCGCCAACAAGGCCAACTGCTGCGGCGAGGCTCAGGCGAGGGTGTGTGCGGGTCAGGCGGTGGAAAGCCATGGGGCCTCTTTTACAAGGGTATGGCTTGTACTCTAGACCAAGACACCAGCACAAAGCTGCAGCACAGGCTGAACCGCCTGTTCTTTGCTGCCGCCCATCGCACACCCTTGCAACTCTCAGTACACTGCACGCTCCAACACCAACATCTGTTGAACTCGAGGTTTTTGCATGACGCTCAGTCCTTTGGCAGGCAAGCCGGCTCCGGCCAGCGTGCTGGTCGATATTCCCCGACTGCTCACCGCCTACTACACCGGCCGCCCCGACGCCGCCGTGGCGGCCCAGCGCGTGGCCTTCGGCACCTCGGGGCACCGGGGCACTTCGCTTGAATTGAGTTTCAACGAATACCACGTCCTGGCCATCACCCAGGCCATCTGCCTGTACCGCCAGGAAAAGGGCATCGACGGCCCGCTGTTCATCGGCGCCGACACCCACGCCCTGTCGGCACCGGCCACCGCCAGCGCCCTGGAAGTGCTCGCAGCCAACGGCGTGCAGGTGATGCTATCGAAGGATGACGAGTACACGCCCACGCCGGCCGTGTCCCACGCCATCCTTTGCTACAACCGTGGCCGCCAGCAGGGGCTGGCCGACGGCATCGTCATCACCCCGTCGCACAACCCGCCGCAAAGCGGTGGCTTCAAATACAACCCGCCCAATGGCGGCCCGGCCGACAGTGATGTGACCAAGTGGGTCGAGGCCAAGGCCAACGAACTGCTGGCGGCGAACCTGGCGGGCGTCAAGCGCATGGACCATGGCCAGGCGCTGCAGGCCCCGACCACCCAGCGCCACGACTACGTGAGCAACTATGTGGCCGACCTGGAAAACGTCATCGACTTCGACGTCATCCGTAGAGCCAAGCTGCGCCTGGGCGTCGACCCGCTGGGCGGGGCAGGGGTGCGCTACTGGTCGGCCATTGCCGAGTACTACCAGCTGGACCTGGAAGTGGTGAACACCGAGGTCGACCCGACCTTCCGTTTCATGACCGTCGACTGGGACGGCCAGATCCGCATGGACCCTTCGTCGCCATACGCCATGCAGGGCCTGATCGGCCTTCGTGAGCGCTTCGACGTAGCGTTCGCCTGCGACCCGGACCACGACCGCCACGGCATCGTCACCGCCGATGGCCTGCTGCAACCGAACAACTACCTGGCCGTGGCCATCGACTACCTGTATCGCCACCGCCCGCAATGGCGCAGCGACGCCGCCGTGGGCAAGACCGTGGTCTCCAGCGGCCTGATCGACCGTGTAACCGAGCGCCTGGGTCGCGAGCTGTACGAAGTACCGGTGGGCTTCAAGTACTTCGCCCAGGGCCTGTTCGACGGTTCGCTCGGTTTTGGTGGTGAAGAAAGTGCAGGGGCTTCGTTCCTGCGCCGCGATGGCTCGGTGTGGGCCACCGACAAGGACGGGTTGATCCCGGCCTTGCTCGCCGCCGAAATGACCGCCCGCACCGGGCGCAACCCAAGCCAGGCCTACGCCGACCTGACCGAAGCACTGGGCAAGCCGTTCGCCACCCGTGTCGAGGCCAAGGCTGACGCCCGGCAGAAGGCGCTGCTGAGCAAGCTGGCGCCGGAGCAGGTGAAATCGACCGAGCTGGCCGGTGAGCCGATCGTGCAGATCCTCAGCCACGCGCCAGGCAATGGTCAGGCCATTGGCGGGCTGAAGGTGATGACCGCCAATGGCTGGTTCGCCGCGCGCCCGTCGGGTACCGAAGACATCTACAAGATCTACGCCGAAAGCTTCATCGACGAGGCGCACCTGCAGCGCCTGGTGCAGGAAGCACAAGTGCTGGTGGATGCGGCAATTGCCTGACCGGTAACAAACCGCTTGGTTCTGTGGTGTGATGTAAATTAGAATTAATCTTATTTACACCGCCGCAGGGCCTTCCCGATGATAGACGCCGCGCCGCCAACCGAGCCAAGCCTGCCTGCCCTGTACCGGGAGCACCGCGGCTGGCTTGAAACCTGGTTACGTCGGCGTCTGGGCAATGCCTGGGATGCTGCCGACCTCAGCCAAGATACCTTTCTGAGGGTATTGGCCAGTGCCCAGCCACTGGCAGACATTCGCGAACCGCGCGCTTATCTGCTGACCGTGGGCAAGCGCCTGCTGAGCAACTTCCACCAGCGGCGCAGCCTGGAGCAAGCCTACCTTGATGCCCTGGCCAACCTGCCCGAGCAGCATGTGCCTTCGCCAGAACAGCGTTGGGTGTTGCTGGAAACCCTGCAAGCACTGGATGAGTTGCTCGACGGCCTGAAGGCGCCGGTGCGCAAGGCCTTTCTCTGGAGCCAGCTGGAAGGCCTGGGTTACGCCGAAATTGGCCAGCGCCTGGGTATTTGCGAACGCTCCGTCAAGCGCTACATGGCGCAGGCCTATGAACATTGCCTGCTGGCCGACTTGCAATGAGCCACAATCCTCCCCAAACGCGCGAAGCGCTGCGTGCAGCGGCCCGTTGGCTGGCGCTGCTGGATTCCGGCGATGCCAGTGAGACTGACTTGCGCCACTTGGCGCAATGGCGCGCCAGCAACAGCCTGCACGAAGACGCCTGGCAAAAGGCAGCATTGCTGCGTGCGCGGTTTTCCGGGTTGCCCGGGGCGTTGGCGATGGCCACCCTGGACCGCCCGGATGCCGGCCGCAGGGCGCTGCTCAAACAGGCCCTGGGCGTGGCGGCGCTGCTGCCGACGGCCTGGCTGGTGAGCCGCGAGCTGCCACTTGATGCCTGGACCGCTGACCTGCGCACCTCGGTAGGCGAGCGCCGTCAGGTACTGCTGAGCGACGGAACTTTCGTGCAGTTGAACACCGACAGTGCGGTCAATATCGACCTGGATGCACGCCGTGTGGCACTGCTGCGCGGCGAAGTGGCAGTCAAAGTCCCCGGTAACCTTTTCCTGAGCCTGCAGGTGCCTTACGGCCAGGTGCTGCTCAGTGAAGGCGATGTGTGCTTGCGTCTGGTCGATGAGGCCTGTCGGGTGTCGGTGGTCAATGGGATGGCCAGTCTGCAGCCGTTGCGTGGCCCAGCAGTGATGTTGCGGGCCGGGCAACAGGCCAGTTTGCAGGCCGCGGGTGTCGGCCCTGTCAACGGGTTCGACGCTTGGCCACTGGGCTGGCGCGAAGGCGTGCTGCGGTTGGATGATCGCCCATTGGGCGAGTTGCTGCACGAGCTGCGCAGGTATCGCCCCGGCGTGTTGCGTTGGGCACCTGCGCTTGAGGGCCTGCGTGTTACCGGCACATTCCGCCTTGACGATACCGACCGGGTGCTGGCCTTGCTGGCCGCCAGCCTGCCGTTGCAGGTGCATACCCGCACGCGTTATTGGGTGAGCCTGGCCGCACAAGAAAATCGTGCATGAGGCTGTCCCCTTTTTTTCACTCGCCGGTCATTACCGGTATGAGAAAATAAAGGGGAGCCTTGTTCGATGCCTGCAGTAAAGTCTTGCCGCCCGCGCCCACTGGCGCGCGCAGCACATCCGTTGTTTGCGATGAGCCTGTTGTTGTGTGCACCGGCGTGGGCCGATGAGCCTGCCCGGCGTACCTACCAGGTAGCACCCGCCAGCCTGGGCACCGCGTTGACCCACTTCGCCGACCAGGCCGGTGTCAGCCTATCGCTGGACCCGGCACTGGTCCAGGGCCGGCACAGCAGCGGCCTGTCCGGTAACTACAGTGTCGAAGAGGGCTTCTTGCAGCTGCTGCGCGACAGCGGTTTGCAGTTGATGCCGGTGGGTGAGGGCGCCTTCACCCTGGTACCAACACAGTCCAGCGGCGCACTGGAAATCGCCCCGACCAGCATCGTCGGCGGCTTGGCTGCAGGTAGCGAAACGCAGCCATACGCCGGTGGCCAGGTGGCGCGCCAGGGCGCTCAAGGCCTGCTGGGTTCGCGTGATTTCATGGAAACCCCATTCAGCATCACCAGCTACACCAGCGAGCTGGTGAAGAACCAGCAGGCACGTACCTTGGGTGAGTTGATTGCCAGTGATCCCTCGGTGCGCGCGACCAACCCGGCGGGTGGGCGTTTCGAGCAGTTCACCATTCGCGGCTTCAGCCTGTTCAACAGTGATGTGGCGTACAACGGCCTATACGGTATCTTGCCGACCTACTCGATCGACATGGAAATGGCCGACCGGGTCGACATCATCAAAGGCCCCAGCCAGTTGATCAACGGCATTTCGCCCCGTGGCAGCGTGGGCGGCGGGATCAATGTGCAGCCCAAGCGGGCCGGCGACAAGCCGATCACCGCGTTCACCGGCAGCTATGCGTCGGCTGGGCAGGCAGGTGGCGCCGTGGACGTTGGTCGACGCTTTGGTGAAGGGCAGCAGTTCGGCGTGCGTTTCAATGGGGTGAAGCAGGCCGGTGACACCGAATGGGACCACCAGCGCGTCGATCGCGAAATGGCCGTGCTGGGCCTGGATTTTCGCGGCGAGCGGCTGCGGCTTTCAGCGGACCTCGGGCATACCGAGCGTGATACCGACGCGCCGCAGGAGCGTGTGCTGGTGGGTGCGAATGCCAAGGTGCCGGATGCCAATGACGTACGCCACAACTACGCTCAGGCCTGGAGCAAGGCGCGCACCAACGACACCTTCGGTGCGCTGAACGCCGAGTACGATATCAGCGAATCGCTGCTGGCCTATGGGGCAGTCGGCGCGCGCAAGAGTAACCATGACTTCCTGCGCCACAACGTGTCTATTACCAACGATGCCGGCGATTTCACCGTTCAGCCGCGCGATTTCACTCGCGACGAATCGGTGCGCACCGCCATGGCCGGCCTGCGCAGCTGGTTTCATACCGGGCCGGTCAGCCATGAGCTGAACCTGGCCGCCAGCTATTTCTACATGGACTTCACCAACGGCGGTGCGCGTTATGCCTCGGCGCCGAGCAACCTCTACAACCCGGTTGCTACCCCGACACCGGGTACGCCAACCCGCATCGACCCGCAGGTTTACACGGAGAACCGCTTCTCCGGCGTGGCCCTGGCCGACACGCTGGGCTTTTTCGCCGACCGTCTGCTGCTGACCCTGGGGGCGCGCTGGCAGCGGGTGCAGGTGGATGACTGGAGCGACGGCATCAAAGGCGACACGGCCTATGACGAAGAAAAGGTCTCACCGTCGGGTGGCGTGTTGCTCAAGGTGACCGACCAGCTGTCGTTGTACGCCAACTACATGGAGGGCCTGAGCCAAGGCAAGATCGCGCCATCGACCTCGATCAACGAGGACCAGATTTTCCCGCCGTTCACCAGCCGCCAGGTTGAGGTAGGAGCCAAGTACGATTTTGGCCAGGTGGCGTTCACAGCCAGCGCCTTCCGCATTCGCCAGCCGGCCTACGAAACCAACGCCACCTCGCGGGTGTTCGGCCCCAACGGCAAGCGCGACAACTGTGGGATCGAGCTGAGTGTGTTTGGTGAGCCTGTACAGGGGGTGCGCGTACTGGGTGGGGTGATGTACATCGACAGCGAGCTTACCGATACCGTGGGTGGCGCCTTCGATGGCAACCGCGCGCCAGCGACGCCCGAATACAACGTCAATCTCGGTGCCGAGTGGGATGTGCCGGGCGTGAACGGCCTAACCCTGACGGCGCGGGGCATTCATTCCAGTTCGCAGTACCTGGACCAGAACAACAGCAAGCAGATCGACGGCTGGGAGCGTTATGACCTGGGGGCGCGCTATGCCTTCAAGGTGGATGCTGCCGAGGTGACCTTGCGTGCCAGTGTCGAGAATGTGCTGGATGACCGTTACTGGAGCTCGGCGGGGGCTTCGGATGACAGTGAGCCCGGCTTGACCCTTTCCACACCGCGCACCTACTTGCTGTCGGCCACAGTAGGTTTTTAAGCCCTGTACGGTCCATGTGGGAGCGGCCTTGTGTTTTGAGGAGGGATTAGAATCTGGAGTGAGAGCGGTGAATGGCCAGCTGAATGCCACTCTGATCTCGAATCACAAGCGTGGGCCAGCCAAAGTCCTCAAGCTGGTGGCCCATCCGGAGTTGGCCTCGGTGAAAAGCACGGCATCACAGGTGTGAAACACACGGCCACCGGCTGGGCATCAATTATGTAGCCCGACCACAGGGCCCTGGGTCATTAGCCTCTGTACTCCCCGAAAATGGAGCAACGACGATGACCCAGCCCCCCTTGTCCCCGCATTTGTCCTTCATTCACACGCGCATGCCTTCCTGGTTCGCGCAGGCGTCCACGGCCGAGCGCCAGTTGCTCAAGCAGCGCGTCAGGCAGAGCCATGCCGCGATGCGCCGCCTGCGCGAGGCGCTGGCGCCGGTGCAAAGCATCGAGACCTTCTGCCGCCCGCTGCTGGAGCAAGCCCTGCAGCGCTGGTTCCCGGATCAGGTGCTGCCCAAGGTCGACCAAGCTCGGGTGTGGAGTGATGGCAACGGCCATAGCTGGCTCGAGGCAGCCTTGCAGAACTTCGATGCCGGCGCTCGCGTCACCCTGTACGACTCGGCCACCCGCCTTGAAAAGCGCTCGGGCGAACAAGCGGCCACCTTCGTCAGCGGCGTACGCAATCTCGACCTCGGTCAGCGCTATCGCTATCACCTGGGCGACCATATAGATACCGACGGTTTTCGCGACCTGGTGCGCCAGTACGCCCGGGCCACCTTCGCTGCCGAGCTGACCCAGGCTACGCTGCAAGGGCATCTGGATGCCGAGGGTGCACTGATGGGTGAAACGATATTCGCCGGTCTAGCCGAATCAGCACGCAGTCAGTTGCAATGCGGCTTCCTCAGCCTGTTCGGCATCCCCTTGCATGGCCCTATGCTGGTCCGCCTCGCACCGCGCGATGCTGTCGAGCGATGCCTGCTGTATCTGCCAGGTCATCCTGGTCAGCCACTGCGCCAGTACCCCTCAGCGCAGGCCGCGAGCACGGCGCTCACCCAGATGCTGTGGCAGCAAGAGGAGCGCGAGTACTTCACTCGCTTTGTCTGTCTTGCCGAGCAACCTCTTTTCAGCGCACGGCTGCGTCAGATCCTGTACCCGCGCTACCCATATGCCGAGCTGCATCCATCTGCTCCCGTGCTGGAGAAAGGCGAACGCTTCAGCTGGCTCAAACGCGTGTTTCCTGCCACTACCGACCTCTGGCAGGAAACCCTCGACAAGAACGCGAGGCTGGACATCACCTTCACGCCGTGGCCTAGGAATGGCTTCGTCGAGTACGCGCGCATCGAGGTCGAGCGACGCATGCAGGATGCCGCCATCCTGGCCGTTCCAGTCGCCCAACGTGATGCCGATGCCCAGTTGGCCCGCATCCAGAGCTGGCTGGGCGTCGGCCTGACCGTGCTCAACCTGGCGGGATTCTTCGTGCCCGGTCTGGGCGAGGTGATGCTGGTCATCGGCGGTGCGCAGGTGGTCGACGAATTCCTCGACGGCGTGCACGCCGCCAACGAAGGCGATGCCGATGCCGCGATCGGTCACCTGTTCGACGTGCTGGCAAGCCTTGCACAGTTCGCCGCCCTAGGCGCCGCGGGACGCTTCATCGAACCTCAGGGCATCTTGCACAGCTGGCAACCAGTAGGCACCGACGGTGAACAGCGACTGTGGTCCGGTGAGCTGACACCCTTTTCCCGCCCCCGGCCCTGGCCACTCGGCCAGGCCCGTGATGGCCGAGGCCTGTACCTGTGGGAGGGCAAGCCATGGTTCGAGCGCGACGGGCAGGCGCTGCCGCTCGAACAGGTCACAGACGGCACCGCTCGCCTGCCATCGGTCCGGGGACAGCGGCACCAGCCTACACTGCTCGGCAACGGCCAGGGCACATGGCTGTTCGAACACGATCGCCCCTTGGACTGGCAGGCCGACACCCTGCTCGAACACCTGGGCCCCGCTGCCCAAGGCCTGGATGCGCAAACCCTCGGCAAAGCGTTGCAATGCAGCGGCTACGATGCCGCAGCGCTGCGCCGAGTGTTGCTGGATCACAGACCAACCCCCGCGTTGCTGCTCGAAAGCCTCGAAGCTCTCGGCGCACATCCGATCGGCGTCCCGGCCAACGAACAGCCGTTGACCGCCATCCTGGCTCGCGACTTCCCATCGCTCACCCAGGCAAGCCGCTCGGAGATCCTCGCCCAGGCGTCGGCCAGCGACATCGCCCGGCTACAGCAATCGGGGCGCTTGCCCTTGCGGCTGGCCGAGACCGCACGGCTGTACCTGCGTGAAAGCCGCATCGGCAAGGCCCTTGCCCGCTTCCACCATGGCAACGGCGCCACCACCGACCGCGATGCCCTGGCATTCGCCGCGTTACGCCGTCTGCCTGGATGGCGCGGCAAGCTGCGCCTCGAACTGCGCGACTCGAACCTCAGGGGGCGGCTGCTCGCCAGCACAGGCGAGCAAGGGCTGCCCACCAAGACCCTGGTGCGCAACGCCGATGGATATACCCCCCATGACGCGTTCGGCAACGAGCTGGCGGGGCGCAGCGATGTATACCGCGCGATGCTGCAGGCGTTGCCCGACAGCGAACGTGACGCACTCGGGCTGCTGATCCATGAGCAGGGCAAGCTGCGCGACAACCTGTTCGAACTGGCCGCCCGTGACCGTCGGCAAGCCGCTCTGGACCTAGGCATGACACCGGTTCGACCGATGTACCGACTGCCCACCCGCCTACCCGGTGATCGTCGTATCGGCTATCGCCTCAGTGGCCGAGGACGCGCTTACTGGACTGAAGACGAGCTGTTCGATCAACTGTTCCCGGCCACACCGCAAGGCGACCGGGAGATGCTGCGCCAGCGCCTGCGCCACCAGGCCGGCCCGTCTGCCGGCGCGTTCGGTCGCATGCTGTCGCGACTGCTGGTGGACTACCGCCGACTCGACAGCGTACTGCAACGCTGGGTACACGCCCCCGAGGGCCTCCTGCCCGGTGCGCAGGAACAGCAACATGGATTGCGCGAAACCTTCGCGCAACGCATTCGCAGTGCGTGGCGCCGGGAAAGCGCAGAAGGGCCGCACGACAACATCGACGATATCAACCTGGTGCTGGAGGGGCATGGCCTGACCAGCGTACCCGCTTTGCCCATAGGCCTGCCTCACGTTCGCCTGCTCAACCTCAACGGTCTCAACACCCCAGACATGCCCGGCCTGAACGCGTTTCTCGAAGCCTTTCCCGGCCTGCGCCTGCTTGACCCGGCGGAAAACAGCCTCAGCCGCCTGCCCCAGGCATTGGCCGAGATGCACGAACTGCAGGCACTGGATATCTCGGAAAACAACATTGACCTGGACGGGGAGGAAAGCCTCGCGCTGCTCGAACGTATGCCCCACTTGCAACGCCTCAACCTCACCGATGGCATTCACACCCTCTCGGTGACTACGCTCGAGCGCCTCAGCGCCCTGCCGTCGCTGGCCTGGTTCCAGGCCGACCTCAACGACCTGATCATGACCGCCGAACACTTTCAGGCCCTGCAACGCTGGCCGGCCTTGATCGGGTTGAGCCTGGCTCAGAACGCGATCGTGCTGGATGAGGCCGCACGTACCGCACTGGCCGGGCTCAACCGTCTGGAGATGCTGTCGCTGTACGAAAACCCGCTGGCCCTGGCCCCCGACTTGAGCGGCTGGACACGCCTGCAGCGACTGGACCTGGAACTGACCAACATCAGCCAATGGCCGGCGGGGCTTGAGGCCCTCATGAACCAGGAGCCTCTGGTGCTGCGCCAGCTGGACCTGAGCGCCAACGAGCTCGCCGTTACCCCCGACCTGAGCCAGACAGCCTTTGCCCGCGCGGTACGCGATCACCTCGAAGGCATTGCCTATTCCTTCAACGGCAATCCTTTCGACGAAGCGGCCCTGGCCAATCTCGAACAGGCCGGCTTCACCACCCTCCCAGCCCTTGCACAGGCCAACCCTTGGGCCGCCGACTGGCCTGAGTCGTTGCGTTTGCACATTGCCGAAACGGCTGACGATCCACAGTGGCAGCCGCTCTACAACCTACTCGAACGGCTGCCCGATACACAGGACTTCCTGGACGCCCCAGCCCAGATGCGCCAGCGCATGCAACACGTGGTCGAAATGCTGTCCAGCACGCAAGAAGGCGAAGCCGATACCGGCTGGGGCCGGGCGCAGGTGCAGCAGCAGATCAACGACCTGCTCGAGGACGCCACACAGGAGTGCGTGGACCAGGCCATCGTGCTGTTCCAGCAAGTCGAGACGCAAGTGACGGTGTGGCAGACGGTCGCCCATGCCGCGGCTGCCGAAGCCGACGAACAGGTTGCCGTGGACAGTGCCCGCGCGCTGCTGCGCCAGCGCCTGCTCGACGAACGCGTCGGCGCCCTCTATCAGGCTCGCCTGGCCAGACGCAGGGCCTTGCGGGCCGATGACCATCACCCGAGGGACAACCCCGCTCCAGCCCTGCACCCCGACGATGGCATCAGCGATCAGGAACTGGTCAGCGATCACCCCGACGAACTGGAGATGGCCCTGCATGCGCGTATCCAGCTACGACAGAGGCTGAACCTGCCGCCGCAACCGCAGGCCATGCGTTTCCCGCAACTGGCGCACCTCGATGAGCCGACCCTGCAACGCCTGGGTGATGCCGTGATCGAGGGCACGAGTGCCTCCGCCCTCGAACACTGGGCAGTGGACCAACCCTTCTGGCGAGCCTGGCTGCGCCGTTTACGGCCACTGGCCTTCGAAAGGCTGGCCGAACGCTGGATGGGCGCCTCCGAATATTTCGACACGCTCACTGACCCGTCGGCCGAAGCGGGTGCCTATACCGGCCCCGCAGTGCCAGCGCTCTACATCGACGCACTGCAGCGTGAGGTGGGCGATGTGGATGGGCTTGCCTGGCGCATGAACGGCGTGCTGCAACGCGTCAACCTGGCCAGCGGTCGCTATCCCAACGAGAACACCCTCTACCAGAGAGCCGCGGACCTGCTGCTGCGTTGTCGCAAGGAAGATGAAGCCGAACTGCTGCGCGAGCTGACCGAAACCATGGTCCAGGCCCACCGCGAATGAGTCGGCAGGCGGCCAGCCATTGCGCCGGGTGACGATAGCCCGTAACCCTGCGCCAGGTCGCCGCCCAGCGGCATCAGCACCCGCACATGCTCCACGCTCTCTGCCCTGCTGGGTGCCGGCGAAACCCGCCTGTCGGCGGAGCAGATCTACCCTCGGCTGTTCGATGCCATTCTCGAACAGCGCCTGCGACCGGGCAGCGCCTTGCCCGAGCAGGCGCGCCAGGTGCTCAGCGCCCGGCGCCTGGCCGAGACCACGCTGATCGGCCTGGTCACCCAGCGCGCGCCCGGCACAGATCCTCCAGCTGGTCGAACGCGAACGCCAGCACCATGAGCAGGGCGAACGCTGCACGGCGATCCGCCTGGGTGGCGAATTCCACATGAGGCTGGCGCACCTGGCCGCCAACGTACCCCTGGCGCGTTTTCTCAACGGGCTTGTGCCGATGACGTCGCTGATCATCGTCCGATATGAGTCGCCCAGCTGCGAGCATTGCGCCTGGCAGGAGCACGCGGCGATCATCGATGCGGTGGAGAGCGGTGACAGCGGCGCTACGCGCCCCGTCGCCAGCAAGGCCAGCCTCCACAAGAGGTCGCACCCATCTGCATCAGCTTGATGCCACCGCTCTCCCAAGCCTCTGCGCCTGGCCCTGCAACACCTGCATCAAATGCACCGCTGCATGAGACGGCGGCTCGAACCGTGAATAGACAAAGCTGATATCGAAGTGAATTTCATCGGCCAATGGCACCACCGCCAGCCCGCTGTCCTGCGCAACGAACTCGTCGATCACGCTGATGCCCATGCCTTGTTTGACCAGCGCCACAGCCTCGTTGGCATTGGTAAACGACAACAGTGATTTCAGCTGCACTGCGCTGCGCTCGATGTGCTCGGCGAGCAGCTTGCCAAACGGCATGTCGGGCCGGAACAGCAGCAAGGCATGGCCTTCCAACTGTTGCAAGCTCAGCGTGGGTTGCCCAGCCAGCGGGTGGTCGGGCGGCATCACCACCACCATGCGCCCACGCATGAACGCCTGCGAATGCAGGTGGTCGTGCACCACGGGCAGGGCGGCAATCGACAGGTCGACCTTTTTCGACAGTATCTGGTTGGGCATTTCGCCCATCAGCGAGGTTTGCCACTCGATGTTCAGCGACGGTGACTCGCGCTTTAGCTGGGCCAGGGCGATGGGGATGACCACCGTCGACAACGACGCGCTGCACGAAATGCGCAGCTTGCGCTGGCCACCGGCGCCCAGTGCCAGGGCGCATTCATTGACCTCCAACGCGGCCTGGTACACCCGCTCGACTTCACGAAACAGCACCTGCGCTTCGGCCGTGGGCACCAGGCGGTTGTTGATGCGCTCGAACAGCGGATAGGCCAGGCGCCCTTCGATGTACTGGATCAGCTTGCTCACGGCCGGCTGCGACACGTAAAGCAGCTTGGCCGCCGCGCTGATCGAGCCGGTCAGCATCACCGCCCGGAACACTTCCATGTGCCGCAGTTTGAATACCATCGGGTTTGCGTCTGCGCCTTCGTTGCCAAGCAGCATGTGTATTACCTTCGGTTATGGTCTTCGCCATCTGGGTATGAGCGTCAAACTCGGCCGCGCAGTATCGTAAACCCCAGCCTGATCGCCCTTGCGGCGAACAATAACAAGATCTGCAGGCAAGCGCAGTGGCGCTTGACGGGAGTGCTGCGTGACCATTTTTGACGAAGCGAAGATCGATTGCCATAACCATTTGTTTGACCCCGCGCGTTTTCCTTACCACCCCGACGCACCCTATGCACCTTCCGGGCAGGAGGTCGCCACCCAGGCGCAGTTCAGTCGGGTGATGGATGCCTATGGGGTGCAACATGCCTTGCTGGTTGGCCCCAACAGCGGCTACCACACCGACAACCGCTGCCTGCTGCATGCCTTGGCCACCGGGCAGGGGCGCTTCAAGGGCGTGGCAGTGGTCGAAGCGGATATCAGCCTCGATGCGCTGGCGGCCTTGCAGTCGCAAGGTGTAGTGGGTATCGCCTTCAACCCCGCGCTGTACGGGGTAACCAGCTTGAAGGACGCTGACGGGCTGTTCGGCAAACTCGCCGAGCTTGGCCTGTTTGCGCAGGTGCAGGTATGTGAGGACCAGTTGCTTGACCTGCATGGCCTGCTGCAAGGCGCCCATGCACGCCTGCTGATCGACCATTGCGGCCGACCGGATGTTGCGGCGGGTGTGCAGCAAGCCGGCTTCCAGGCGCTGCTGCGGTTGGCCGACAGTGGCCGCGCCTGCGTGAAGTTGTCCGGTATGCAGAAGTTCGCCGCAGCCGATGCCTTGCTGGAGCAAAGCGGTGCCTACGTCCAGGCCCTGCTCGAAGCCTTTGGCGCCGAAGCCTGTGTGTGGGGTTCGGATTGGCCGTTCATTCGCCAGCGTTCGCGGGTGGACTACGGGCCGCTGCTGAAACTGGCCGAGCGCCTGATGCCGGATGCCCGGCAGCGCCGTGCGGTGATGTGGGACACCCCGCGTCGATTGTTCGGGTTTGCCTAACGCCCCGTTGATTGCCATTCCAATAACAAGAGAGCAACCGTCATGACCACTGAACAGAACGTCAGCCTCGGGGTGTTCGACACCCCTGCGCGCGTCCAGCAACGCACCCGCACCCGTTTCATGATCCTGGCGCTGATTTCCGGCGGTACCATGATCAACTACCTCGATCGCAGCGTGATGGGTATTGCCGCGCCCAGTATCAGTGCTGACTTGGGCCTGAACGCAGCGATGATGGGGGTGATCTTTTCCGCCTTTTCCTGGACCTACGCCGCTGCGCAGATTCCGGGCGGCATCCTCATCGACCGGCTGGGCACCAAGCTCACTTACTGGCTGGCACTGACCTTGTGGTCGCTGTTCACCGGGCTGCAAGGGCTGGCGCAGGGCTTCCTGTCGTTGCTGGGCATGCGCTTTCTGGTGGGGATGACTGAAGCACCATGCTTTCCCACCAACAGCCGGGTGGTGGCCACCTGGTTCCCGCAGAGCGAGCGGGCCAGGGCGACCGGTATCTACACCTTTGCCGAATACACCGGGCTGGCGTTTCTGACCCCGCTGCTGTTCTGGGTGCTGCACGCTTACGGCTGGCGTTTCCTGCTGCTGGCGGTCGGCCTGATGGGCATCCTCTATGGCCTGGTGTGGTGGCGCAAATACCACGAGCCACACCAGTCGACCACGGCCAACCAGGCCGAGCTGGACTACATCGCCGCTGGCGGTGGGGTGATAGATGGTGGGCAGAAAGCCACGTCGTTCCGCTGGTCGCAGATTCCGGCGTTGCTCAAGCACCGCAACATGCTGGGCATCTGCCTGGGCCAGTTCGCCTGCAATTCGACCAACGTGTTCTTCCTCACCTGGTTCCCCACCTACCTGGTGACCGAGCGGCACATGCCCTGGCTCAAGGTCGGCTGGGTAGCGGTGCTGCCATTCATTGCCGCCTCGCTGGGCACGCTGGTCGGCGGTTGGCTGTCTGACGCGTTGCTGCGCCGCGGCTACTCGCTGAACGTGGCGCGCAAGCTGCCGGTAATCGCCGGGTTGCTTACCGCGTCGGTGATCGTGCTGGCCAACTACGTCGAGTCCGACGCGCTGGTGATTGCCATCCTGTGCATCGCCTACTTTGCCCAGGGCATGTCGGCGCTGGCCTGGATGATCGTGTCCGATATCGCCCCCAAAGGCCTGCTGGGCCTCAGCGGCGGCTTGTTCAACCTGTTCGCCAACGCAGCAGGCATCGTCACGCCGTTGACCATCGGCATCATCGTCTCGCTGACAGGCTCGTTCGTCTGGGCCTTGGCATTCGTGTCGTCGATCACCGTACTCGGTGCGCTGTGCTACCTGTTCATGGTCAGCGACCTGCGTCGCTTGCCGGAGATTCCTTCAGTCGAAAATGGAGCAAAACAATGAGCCAGTACCTGCAAGGCCAGACCGCAATCGTCACCGGAGGGATGCGTGGCATCGGCCTGGCGATTGCCCAGCGCCTGCATGCCGCCGGCGCTCAGGTTGTGATCTGGGACCTCGCCGTGGAGGGTTGGAGCAACGCGGAAAACGGCTTTGAGCCCGTGCTGCGCCAGGCGGTGGATGTATCGTCGCTGGCCTCGGTAGAGACAGCCTTCGCCGAGACGCTGAAGCGTATAGGGCAGGTGCAGATTCTGGTCAACAACGCTGGCATCAATGGCCCTGTGGTGTCGTCGTGGGAGTACCCGCCAGAGGCCTGGGACAAGGTCATCGCCATTGACCTGAACGGCGTGTTCTATTGCTGCCGTACCGCCATCCCGCATATGCGTGACAACGGCTACGGGCGCATCGTCAATATCGCCTCCATGGCCGGCAAGGATGGCGTGCAGTACATCTCGGCCTATTCGGCAGCCAAGGCTGGGGTCATCGCCTTTACCAAGGCAGCGGCCAAGGAGCTGGCGCAGGACGGCGTGCTGCTCAACTGCGTGGCACCGGCCATGGTCGAGACCCCGCTGATGGCCGAGATGACGGCCGAGCACATTGCCGCGAGCAAGGCCAAGATCCCCATGGGGCGGTTCCTCAAGGCCGAGGAGATCGCCAATATGGTCAGCTGGATTGCCGGGCCGGAGTGCAGCTTTACCACCGGCTTCGTCTTCGACCTCAGCGGCGGGAGGGCGACCTATTGAATGGCCTGGGCGTGGCGCACCTCACCGCCCTGGAACTGGCGCCGGCCAGGCTGGTACGTGAGGCGCGGCGCGCGGGCTTTAGCGCGGTTGGGCTGCGCCTGCACCCGGTGATCCCGGGTGCACAGGCGTACCCGGTTGCGCCGGGTAGCCAGGCGCTGCGCGAACTGCGGGCGGTGATGGCAGGTGAAGGTGTGCGTGTTACCGATATCGAGTTTGTTTCGTTGACGGCACAGGCACAGGTTGCCGATTACCAACCGCTGTTGGCCGCAGGTGCCGAGCTGGGGGCGCTGAGCCTGACGGTGTCCGGGGACGACGACGATGTAGCGCGGCTGACCGGCAATTTCGCGGCGCTGTGTGAACTGGCGCGTGGTCATGGCCTGCGTGTGGACCTGGAGTTCATGCGCTGGCGGCCAGTGGCAACCCTGCAACAGGCATGCACGGTTGTGACAGGGGCGGGGCAGGACAACGGCGGCGTACTGGTCGATGCCTTGCACCTGTTCCGCTCCGGTGGTCAGGTGGCCGACCTCGCCGGGGTCGATCCGCGTCTGCTGCGTGCGGTGCAGCTGTGTGATGCGCCGTTGCTGGCGCCCGTAGAGGAGCTGATCATCGCGGAAGCGCGTGAGGGCCGTATGCTGCCGGGGCAAGGGCAACTGCCGCTGGCCGCGTTGGTGGCGGCGTTACCGGCGCAGCTGTGCGTCAGTGTAGAGGTGCCATCCGCTGGCGTGCCCGCAGAACAGCGGTTACAAGCGGCGGCACGAGTAACCCAGGCGTGGTTGCAGGGCAGGCGGCGGTTCCCGTCCACCCTGCAGGCCGCCGGTCATTCCTGATCGGGCACCACGGCGATCACGTCGATTTCCATCAGCCACTCGGCCTGGGCCAACCCGGCGACCACCAAGCCGGTGGAGATCGGGAATACGCCCTTCAGCCACTTGCCCACTTCCTTGTACACCGGCTCGCGGAAGCGCGGGTCGGTGATGTAAGTGGTGGTCTTGACGATGTGCGACAGGTCCGAGCCAGCTTCTTCAAGCAGTTGCTTGACGTTCTTCATCGCTTGTTCGGTTTGCGCCTGCGGGTTACCCAGGCCCACCAGTTTGCCTTCGAAGTCGGTACCTACCTGGCCTCGCACATAAATGGTGTTGCCGGCCCGCACGGCCTGGCACAGGTCGTTGTCCAGGGTCTGGTTGGGGTAGGTTTCCTTGGTGTTGAACATGCGGATGCGAGTATGGGTAGGCATCAGTGGGCTCCGAGGGTGCTGACGTTGCTGATCATGTTGGTTTGCTGCTCATCCGCTTCGCGCTGTTCGCGGTCGCGGTAGGCCAGGTAGGTGCGTTGCGTGGCGATGTGGCCAGCGACGTGCTTGGCGTCGTGCCACACGCCCCAGATGAACGACGAGCCACGGCGGGACAACCACGGCAGGCCCAGGAAGTACACGCCGGGTTCGCGGGCCACGCCGCGTTGGTGCTGGGGCTTGCCGTTGGCATCGAAGGTGTCCACCTGCAGCCAGCTGAAGTCCACGCCGTAACCGGTAGCCCAGATGATGCTGCTGACGCCGGCCTTGGCCAGGTCCAATTGCTGCAGCGGGTTGCTCATGCAGGCCGGGTCGGCCAGGCGTGTGCGGGCTTCGGGTTCTTCCGGCAGGTCCAGGCCGTTGCATTCGATGTAGGCATCGGCGGCATCCAGCAGGGCCAGGTAGTTTTCATCGCCGCGGTTGATGTTCTCGACCAGGTTGTCCTGGAAGTGCGCCACGCCGTTCTCGAACGACTGGGTCAGGCCGACCAGGGTCATACCCTGGTGGGCGAGGGCGCGGAAGTCCACGGTGTGGCCGCCACGGGCACCGCTGACGGCGATCGTCACGTGCTCGCGTCCGGGCTTGGCGATTTCTGCGTCCCACTCACCCAGCACGCCCAGCCACCAGCAGAAGTCGCGGTTGCGGTAGGCACGCGGCGGGCGGTCGTGGGCGCCGACCGACAGGTACACCTGGCGCCCGGCGCGCATCAGCTCTTCGGCAATCTGCACGCCGGAGGAACCGGCACCAACCACCAATACCGCGCCCTCGGGCAGTTGCTCTGGGTTGAAGTAGGCGGCGGAGTGGATCTGATGCAGGTTGCTGTCTTTAGGCGCAATGGCCGGGATCACCGGCTTCTGGAACGGGCCGGTGGCGGCGACCACTCGGTTGGCGCGAATCACGCCTTCATTGGTTTCGATGGTGAAGCCGGGGCGGTCGCTGTTACGAACTACGCGCTTTACTTCAATGCCGGTGCGTACCGGCAGGTTGTACTTGCGTACGTACTGCTCGAAGTAGTCGGCCACCTGGTCCTTGCCTGCGAAGGCGTCGGCGTCGAGGTTGAATTCCAGCCCCGGGAAGCGGTCGTGCCAGACCGGGCCGTTGGCGACCAGCGAGTCCCAGCGGCCAGTGCGCCATGCTTCGGCGATACGGTTGCGCTCCAGCACCAGGTGCGGCACGCCAAGCTTGCTCAGGTGTTCGCTCATGGCCACGCCGGCCTGGCCGGCGCCGACGACGAGGGTGTCGATTTCGAGGTTGTTCAGTGTCATGTCCGAGCCCTTGTTCAGGCGGTTGTTGTCAGGTCGGTTTGGAGGACCGCCGTTGTCTGGAGCCAGACTAGGGATGCGGCACGAATGGCGAAAATAGTATTTAGCTGGTGCTTGCCGATAAAACGGCGAAGGCCTTGAATTGCATGGCCTGTAGCAAACTTTAAGGGGATTTTCGTGTGGTGTTTGGCGCACTTTTGCGGGCTTAGTTTTTTCCTGCTCAAAGCACAGGAAAATGTTGGTTTCGTGGGGTAGAAGGTTGCGCCCAGAATGCCCTGCATCGCACAGGACAACAGGAGCTTCACCATGACCTTCTCCATCATTGGCCGCTGCCAGGAAACCGGCCAGGTCGGCATCGCCATCAGCTCGTCGAGCATCGCCGTAGGCGCCCGTTGCCCGTGGGTGCGCGCCGGTGTAGGCGCGGTCTCTACCCAGAACATCACCCTGCCGGCACTGGGCCCGCAGATTCTTGATGCCATGGAGCAAGGCCAGTTGCCACCCGCCGCGGCCCTGGACCGGGTGCTGAGTGCCAACGGCTGGAGTGAGTATCGCCAGGTCACGGTGATCGACAGCCAGGGGCAAGTGGCGCTGTTCACGGGGCGCGAAGCGCTGGGTACACACAATGCGGTGGCCGGCGAACACTGCGCAGCGGCGGGCAACCTGCTGTCTTCTACCCAGGTAATAGAGGCCATGGTGCTGGCTTTCGAGCAGGCGGGTGGGCACCTGGCCGACCGCCTGCTGGCGGCCATGCACGCGGCGATGGCCGCCGGTGGCGAAGCCGGGCCGGTGCACTCGGCGGCGTTGAAGATTGCTGGCGAACTGACCTGGCCACTGGTGGACCTGCGCGTCGACTGGGCCGATGCAGACCCGATCGGTGTGCTCGATGGCTTGTGGCAAGCCTATCGGCCACAGATGCAGGACTATGTCACCCGCGCCCTCAACCCGACCGCCGCGCCAAGCTACGGGGTGCCAGGCGATGAGTGAATTTGCCAGCCGCGCGCTGCTGGCCCGGCTGATCGGCTTTGCCACGGTCAGCCGGGACTCCAACCTTCAGCTGATCGGCTTTATCCGTGATTACCTGGCGGAACTGGGGGTGGAAAGCGAACTGTTCCATAACCCGGAGGGCACCAAGGCCAACCTGTTTGCCACCATCGGCCCCAAGGACGTAGGCGGCGTGGTGCTGTCGGGGCACACAGATGTAGTGCCGGTGGATGGCCAGGCCTGGAGCGTCGAGCCGTTCGCCCTGAGCGAACGCGACGGGCGCCTGTATGGTCGCGGCACGGCTGACATGAAAGGTTTCATCGCGTCGGTGCTGGCAGCCGTGCCCGCGTTCCTCGCCCAGCCGTTGCGCATGCCCGTGCACCTGGCGTTCTCCTACGACGAGGAAGTCGGTTGCCTGGGCGTACGCTCGATGCTGGAAGCCCTCGAACAGCGCCCGCACAAACCCCGACTGTGCCTGATTGGCGAACCCACCGAGCTCAAGCCGGTGCTGGGGCACAAGGGCAAGCTGGCAATGCGCTGCCAGGTGCATGGTGCGGCCTGCCACTCGGCGTATGCGCCGTCTGGGGTGAATGCCATCGAGTACGCGGCGAAACTGATCGGCAAGTTGGGTGACATCGGTGATGCACTGGCCTTGCCGCAGCATCATGACGAGCGCTTCGACCCGCCGTTTTCCACGGTGCAGACCGGGGTAATCAAAGGGGGCAGGGCGCTGAACATCGTGCCCGCCGAATGTGAATTCGATTTTGAAGTGCGCGCGCTGCCAGGGTTCGAGGCGCAGGCGGTGGCCGATCAGTTGCAGACTTATGCAGAGGCCGAGTTGCTGCCGCGTATGCGCAAGGTCAATGCCGCCAGCGCCATTCGCCTGGAGCCACTGAGCGCCTATCCGGGGCTGGCCACACCGCAGGACAGTGAGGCTGCGCGGCTGGTGGCATTGCTCAGTGGCTCGAATGAGTTCGGCACGGTGGCGTTCGGTACCGAAGGCGGCTTGTTCGACCAGGCCGGCATCCCGACCGTGGTGTGCGGGCCTGGCAGTATGGACCAGGGGCACAAGCCGGATGAGTTTGTCAGTGTGGAGCAGTTGCAGGGCTGTGATGCCATGCTGCTCAGGCTGGTCGATTACCTCAAGCAGGATTGATAGCTGTGGCGTCTTCGCGGGTACACCCGCGAATGGGCCACAGCGAGGCCCTGGCGAATCAGAAGGTAGCCTTGACCTGCAGGCCCACCACCAGCGCGTTGTCGATGTCCTTCCCCGAGAACGCCCCTGGCTCGATGATGTATTGCACATCTGGGCGCAGGTTCAGCCACGGTGTGGCCTGGTAGCCATAACTCAGTTCGATCAACTGCTCGGCACTGTCGATATCGGGGAACTGCTGGCCAGCGTTGAAGGCGGCATCTTCAAGCACATCGCGGCTACGCGGATTAGGCACGGCACGGCCGTAACCCAGTGCCACGGTATCTTTCGGGCGGCCTTCGAACGGTTTGTACAGCACCACACCGGCACCATACCACTTGGTGAACGGCGAGGCGGCCTTGCTCGACGCCGAGTACTGGCCGAAGGCGTGCAGGCTACGGCCTGGCGAGCCCTGGTCGTTCCATACCGCCTGGTCGACCAGCAGGTAGTGGCCTGAGCGGCCGGATACTTCGTCGTCGCTGCCGATGCGTTTCACATCGGAGCTGTCGTAGTAGTAACCGAGCTTGTACTCGCCCGGCAGTTCACCCTGCAGCTTGTACACCAGCTCCACCGGTACCACGGTGCCGGTGGTGTGCTTGGGCCCCAGGTGCCAGGCGCGGCTGGAGTTGCCGTTGCTCTCGGGGTCGACGTTGAACGCCGCCACGCGCAGCTGCCAGGAAGGCGACAGGTCGTACTTCACCCGCACGCCGAGGTGAGCATTGGGGTAGTTGGTCCAGCCGCTGCCACCGGACATGTTCAGCGGGTGGCCGCAGAAGCCGGCGTTCATGAAGTTGCACAGGATGCCGCTGTCCAGGCCGCCGAGGTCGTTGCCCATGGCCATGTAGCCAAGCTTAACGTTGAGCGCCGGAGTGAACAGGGTACGCTCGTAGCTCAGCTCGGTCAGGCGGGTGTACAGGCCACCGAAGTTTTCCTGGATCGGCAGGCGGTTGCCTACCAGGTCTTCCGACGCGCTGTTACCGCGGCGGTCGTTGACGGTCAGCTGGACTTTGCCGCCGTTGTCCAGGCCGTACAGCTTCGACAGGTCGAACTGCACGCCCAGCTTGACGTTCTGCGAATAGCGCGCCGATCGGTGCAAACCACCGTGGGCGTTGTAGGCGGTTTCGCCGCTGTAGTCACCGGTGACTTTGACGCCGTCTTCTTCGAGTTGATGACGCAGGCCGCCCCAGTCACCGGTCAGGGTGCTGCGGGTCAGCAGGTCGCCGTCGGCCAGGGCTGTGGTGCTGGCCAGGGCCAGCAGCAGGGTGGGGGTGATGCGAATTGCGGATGGCATTGCTGAATCTCGGGTTGTCTTTGGGGGCCATTCGCGGGCAAACCCGCGCCTACATGGCCGCTGTGGGCCTTGTGGGAACGGGCGTGCTCGCGAAGAAGGCGACGCGGTCTTACGGCAGCGCGTAAGAAATCACGTAGTCGCCACGGTCAGTCGACTGGCGGGCGCCGCCAGCAGTGATCACCACGTACTGCTTGCCGGTCTTCGGCGAAACGTAGGTCATCGGGCCGCCCTGGCTGCCCACTGGCAGGCGAGCTTTCCAGATTTCATTACCGTTGCTGCTGTCATAGGCGCGCAGGTAGAAGTCCTGGGTGCCGGCAATGAACACCAGGCCGCCTTGGGTCGACAGGGTGCTGCCCAGGGTTGGCAGGCCGATCTTGATCGGCAGGTGCATGCGGATGCCGAGCGGGCCAGTGTCTTCAACGGTGCCCACGGGTACCTGCCAGGCCACCTGGCGGGTTTTCATGTCGATGGCGGTCAGGGTGCCGAACGGCGGCGCCTGGCATGGAATGCCCGCTACCGACAGGAAGCGGTTCTTGTTCACGGCATACGGCGTGCCCTTGAGTGGTACCGCGCCCATGCCGGTGTTCAGTGCCTCACCGCCAGAGGCCGCGCCACCTTTGTTCTGCGACGGGATCATCTGGATCCACAGGCCCAGACGCATGTCGTTGACGAAGATGAAACCATGCACCGGGTCGGTGGAAATGCTGCCCCAGTTCATGCCACCCAGCGAACCTGGGAAGCTCAGCGACAGGTCGGTGCCCGGCGCGGTGTACAGGCCGTCGTAGCGCATTTTCTTGAAGTCGATGCGGCACAGCAGCTGGTCATACGGGGTGGCACCCCACATGTCCGACTCGGTCAGGGTCTGTGCGCCGATCTGCGGCATGCCTACCGATTTGGGCTGGGTTGGGGAGTATGGCTCGTTCGGGATGTTGCTTGGCTTGACGGGTACTTCGTCGACCTGGGTCAACGGCTTACCGGTGGCGCGGTCGAGCACGTAGATCTGCCCGGCCTTGGTGCCGATCACTACCGCAGGTACCGACTGGCCGTCATCCTTGGTGAAGTCGATCAGGCTTGGCTGCATCGGCAGGTCGAAGTCCCAGAGGTCGTTGTGCACGGTCTGGTATACCCACTTCTGGTTGCCGGTAGTGGCGTCCAGGGCCAGCACCGAAGCGCCGTAGGTGTGGTCCAGCTTGTTGCGCTCAACACCGTAGATGTCGGTGGACGACGAGCCCATCGGCAGGAACACGGTGTTCATCGCCGGGTCGTAGGACATCGGTGCCCAGCTGTTCGGCGTGCTGCGCACATAGGTGCTGTCGCCTTGCGGTGCCTGGCGATCTTCCGGGTTGCCCGGGTCGAAGGCCCAGCGCATTTCACCGGTGATCACGTCGAAGCCACGGATCACGCCACCTGGCATGTCGGTCTGGACGTTGTCGGCAACGCGGCCGCCAACCACCACGGTGGTACCGGCCATCAGCGGTGCCGAGGAGAGCTGGTAGTAGGAGTCCGGGACATTGCCCAGGCCGGCCATCAGGTTGACCTGGCCATTGTTGCCAAAGCCCTGGCAGAACTCGCCGGTGTCGGCGTCGACGGCAATCAGGCGGCCATCGATGGTGTTGGTCAGCAGGCGACGCTGGCAGTTGGCACCCGCCGCTACGCTACCGCCGGTAATCGGCGAGCTGTTCGGCTGGGTCGGCTGAGCGATGGCGGCAGTGGCGTCGAAGTAGGCCATGCCACGGCAACGCTGCCAGACCTTGGACTGGGCGTTGATTGCGTTTTTCCACAGCTCTTTGCCGGTGTCGGCATCGAGGGCGATCAGGTTGTTGTGCGGGGTGCAGATGAACACCTTGTTGCCGATCTGCAGCGGTGTCAGCTGGTCTTCGGCACCGTTGCCGTCACTGATGGCGACGTCACCGGTGTGGTAGGTCCAGGCCACTTTCAGCTTGTTGACGTTGTCCCGGTTGATTTGGTCCAGCGCGGCGAAGCGGCTGCCACCTTCGGTGTTGCCGTAGTGGGCCCAGTCTTTCTGTTCCTTGCCGGCTTCGACCGGGGTCATGCCTGGGCCTTTGCCGGTGGGGGCGACGCTTGGGTGGGCAACGAACATGTTGCCGGCAGCGATCACCAACACCACCGCCATTACCCCGGCGATACCGTAGGCACCGCGACCGGCGCTGGCGCCGTTGGTGCGCGCCAGCAGCGGGTAGACCAGTGCCACCACCATGCCGATTGCGCCGAACATGAACAGGCGCGAGAACAACGGCCAGAACACCAGGCCGACATCGCTCAGTGCCCAGATCACGGTGCCGATCAGGAATGCGGCATACAGCCAGACGCCAGCCAGCTTGCGGCGAGCAATGAGTACACCGGCGATGGCCATGGCCAGGCCGCCGATCAGGAAGTACCAGGACCCGCCCAGGCCGGCGAGCTTGACGCCGCCGGCAGCCAGGAGGAGGCCGAGCAGGGCGATGATTACGCCCAGGCCGATCAGAATGATGTTTGGGGCGCCAGAGGCGCGCGGTGTTTCTTTCATGCCAGGGATCTCAGCAGGTGGAATGCGCGCAGTCTAAGCCCTTAGCTTGCTAATTAACAAGTTGGTACATAATTTTCTGAGGCTGATTGTCGCAGGGCTGAACGTGTGAAGGTGTCGCTAAAAGTCTAGATCAGGTGCTGAAAAAAGCATTAAACGGGGAGTTTCTGCCGTTTTTGCAACCGGCATTCATATTTTCGTCGAGTGGGTTGCGCGCCCACATTCAGCCTCAGCTTCAGTCTGGCCACGGGGAACTACTGCCATAGAACACCGCCAACCAGATGGTGGCCGTGCCGGGTGCGGTCCATTCCACGCGGTGGCGGTAGTGCGGCGGAATATCCAGGCAATCGCCCGGCGCCAACAGGCGGGTGTGGTGCTCGTGCTCGAAGCGCAGCCCCGCAGCTCCACTGAGCAGCACGATCCACTCGCCTTCGGCCTGGTCGTACCAGAAACCGGGCGGGCTGGCCTGGCCGCTGGAGACGATACGCTCCACGCGCACCCCTGGGCGGCTGAGCAGTTCGTCGACATGTTCGGCACTGGCGGGGTCGCAGGGCGGCAGGGCGGCCAGCAGGTTGTTCGGTATCATGGAAAGCCTCGCTGTGAAGGTGTGATGCCACTATGGACGCAAATGCCATGCAGCTCGCTTCTTGACCCGCCCGGCCGTTTGTAAGAACTTTCCGAGTTTTGGAAGGTGGCCAGCAAATGGACAAACTCCTGGCAATGAAGATGTTCGTGGCCACCGTCGATGCCCAGGGCTTTTCTGCGGCCGCGCGCAGGCTAGGGCTGGCGACATCGTCGGTGACGCGCCTGGTCGATGCCCTGGAAACGGCGCTGGGCGCCACCTTGCTCAACCGTTCCACGCGTCAGGTGAGCTTGACTGAGGCCGGTGCCCGTTACTACGAGCGCGCACGGGGTATTTTCGAGGCGCTGGACGAGGCTGATGCCAGTGTTGCCGATCGCGGCGAAGAGCCAGTCGGCGTATTGCGACTGTGCTTGCCAGTGGAGTTCGGCAGGCGGGTCATCGCCCCGCACCTGGGGCCGTTCCTGGCAAGGCACCCGGCACTGGAGCTGGACATCGACCTCAGCGACCGCCTGGATGACCTTCTGGACGGGCGCTACGATCTGTCGGTTCGCCTGGGCGACCCATCGCCCAATGACGAGCTGGTGTGCCGCCAGCTCGGTCGCTTCCAGCGTTGGTTGGTGGCCAGCCCGGCTTACCTGGCGGGGCGTGAGCCGCTGCAGCACCCCCGGCAATTGCTGGAGCACGCCTGCCTGCGCTTTCGCTACGGGCAGAAAGCGCGGCCCTGGCGCCTGGCCTGCGGCCAGGAGAGCCTGGAGCTGGACGTAAGCGGGCCGCTGCGCAGCGCCAACGCCGACATGCTGCGTGAAACGGCATTGGCAGGCAGTGGCATCGCACTGCTGGCCGACTGGCTGGTACGCGCAGATGTGCTGGCCGGACGCCTGCAGCGGGTATTCCCCGACTGGCAGGCCAGCCCTGGCACGGCCAACAACAGCATCAATGCCCTGTACCTGCCCAACCACCGGGGTTCGCGGCGGGTGAACGCGTTCATCGACTTTTGCGAAAATTTACTGAAAAACGACGGGTAGTGTTGCGCAGAGCGCAAAGCCGCGTTGCGCCAAGACCGGATTCTCGGCGAAAGCGCGCATGGGTAAGGTAGCCAGCATATACCCCTAGTCGAGGAACCTCGCATGAATCCCTCCCTTGCGGCAGCGCAACCGGCAGCTGCCAGCCTGAGCCGGGCCCTGGTCGTGCTACTGGCATTCTGCTGCGGCGCGATCGTCGCCAACATCTACTATGCCCAGCCCATCGTCGGGCTGATTGCCCCAGACTTGGGGCTATCCACCGAGCATGCCAGCCTGATCGTTTCCCTTACCCAACTGGGTTATGCCCTGGGCCTGTTGTTGCTGGTGCCGCTGGCCGACCTGCTGGAAAACCGCCGCCTGATGGTGGCTACCGCTGTCCTGGCCTGTTTCAGTCTGCTGCTGGCGGGCACCAGCAGCAGTGGTCAGGGGCAGTTGTTCCTGGGTTACGCACTGCTGATCGGTTTCAGTTCTGTGTCGGTGCAGATGCTTATCCCGCTGGCGGCGCACCTGGCGCCGGAACAGCAGCGTGGCCGGGTGGTGGGTAATATCATGGGCGGCCTGCTGCTGGGTATCCTGCTGGCGCGCCCGGTTTCGAGCCTGGTGGCTGACCACTTTGGCTGGCGCGCGGTGTTCATTGGCGCCGCCGGAGTCATGCTGGCGATCATCCTGTTGCTGGCGCTGACCCTGCCGCAGCGTCGTCCCGAGCACAAGGCCAGCTATGCCGGGCTCATGCTGTCGCTGCTCACTCTGCTGCGCCGTTATCCACTGCTGCGCCAGCGTTCGTTGTACCAGGCGTTGATGTTCGCAGCGTTCAGCCTGTTCTGGACGGCCGTGCCGATGGCCCTGGCCAGTGAACACGGCCTGTCGCAGAGCCAGATCGCCGTGTTCGCCCTGGTCGGTGCAGTGGGCGCCATCGCTGCACCCATGGCCGGGCGCCTGGCGGATGCCGGGCATGCCCGCGCCGGCTCGCTGTTGGCGCTGATGCTGGCGCCGGTGGCCTTGCTGCTGGGGCTAACAAGCCCGGGTTACAGCGTGATCGGCCTGGGCCTTACCGGCGTGCTGCTGGACTTTGCGGTGCAGATGAACATGGTCATTGGCCAGCGCGAAGTGTACGCACTGGACCCGGCCAGCCGCGGGCGGCTGAACGCGGTGTACATGACCAGCATCTTCCTTGGCGGGGCGCTGGGGTCGGCGGTGGCCAGCGCGTTGTTCAGCCAGTTTGGCTGGCAGGGGGTGGCGCTGGTGGGGGCAGGCTTGCCGGGTGTTGCGTTGCTGGTCTTCCTGCTGAAGGCCCGGCGCGCCTGAACAGGGAGCGTGCTATCGGCCAAGCGGCAGCGCCACGCCAATCAAGGCGAACAGGCTGCCGCAGCAGCGATTGAAACCCTTGCCGCCCTTGGCCAGCCAAGGGCGAATGCGAAATGCCAGGCGCGCCAGCAGGTACTCGACCAGGAACTCGACGCTGGCGAAGGTCGCCGCCATTACCACGAACTGCAGCACCAGCCCACGCTGTGGGTCGATGAATTGTGGCAGGAAGGCACCATAGAACAGCAGCACCTTGGGGTTGGCCATGGCCGACAGCAGGCCTTGGCGGAACAACCCGGCATTGCCGAGCCGCGCGCTGCGCTCGGTCAGCTCCAATTGCAGGCCGGGGCTGCGCCACAGCTGGATACCCAGCCAGATCAGATAGGCGCCACCCACCCACTTCAAAACGCCCAACACCGAAGCCGAGGTTTGTAGCAGCGCGCTGAGGCCGAACATGGCCAGGGCGATCAAGGCGCTGAAGCCAAACACCCCGCCCACGATGGTGAACAACGTTCGCCGCGCGCCATACAGGGCGCCATGTGTCAGCGCCAACAGGCTGTTGGGCCCTGGGGTCAGCGACAGGCCGATGCTGGCCAGCAGGTAGATGAGCCATGTGTCGAGGGCCATGTTGGAAATGCCTGGTGATGTGGGGATGCCAGTCTAGGGCCTGATGATCCGGCTGATAGAGTATGATCTAGACATTTAATGGTCGTTTATGGACTCGCTGACATGCAGCCCGACATCCGCCTGCTGATCCTGCCGTTACCGGATTTTGCCCTGCTGCCGTTTGGCGCCTTTCTCGACAAATTGCGCTTCAGCGCCGACGACGAGGACTACAGCCAGCAGCGCTATTGCAGCTGGACCGTGGCCGGGCTCAGCCTTGACCCGGTGCAATCAAGCAGTGGTGCGGTGCTGCAGGTCGAGGCGATTGCCAGCCAGCTCGACCTGAGCAGTTTCGACTACCTGGTGGTGTTCGGCGGTCGCAATGCCATGGCCACTGCCGCGCTGGCGCCACGCTATCAGGCGCTGCTGCACCAGGCCGGCAAGGCCGGTGTGAAGCTGGTAGGGGTCGATAATGGCGCCTTCCTGCTGGCCGCCTGCGGACTGCTGCAGGGGCATGAGGTGGTGGTGCACTGGCGTCACGAAGCCGAGTTTCGTGCTGCCTTCCCGCAGCTGCGATTGCTGCGTGAGCAGTTGTACTGCATCGATGGCAATCGCATCACGTGTGCCGGCGGCACCGCCGCCATCGACCTGGCTGTTGCGCTGCTCTCACACGCTTGCGGGCGTACCCGCGCGCTCAAGGGGCTGGCCGATATGCTGGTGGACGAAACCCGCGACAGCCGTCATGCCTTGCGTTCGCTGGAGCTGGGCGCCGGGCAGGGGCGGCAGGTGCAGCGGGCACAGGCGCTGATGCGCCATCACCTGGGCTCGCCGTTGGCAGTGGAGCAACTGGCCAAGGAACTGGGCATCAGCCGGCGCCAGCTGGACCGCCAGTTTCAGGCCAGCCACGGCATGAGCGCCAAGGCCTGGTGGCTGGAAATGCGTTTGCAGCAGGCGCGCTGGCGTTTGCTCAACTCCAGTCATAGCCTGGCGCAGATTGCCGATGAAGTGGGCCTGGGCGATGCCAGCTACCTGGGCAAGTGCGTGCGCCGTCGGTTTGGCTGTACGGCCTTGGCCTTGCGAGCAGGCAGCGCTTACTGCGGTGTGCCGAACAAGCCTGTCCAGTAGATCCCGGCATCGCTCTTCGGGTCTACCGCATAGGCAGCCCCCAGTTCACGGAAGTCTGGGTTCATCAGCGTGGCGCAGTGCCCTGGGCTATCCAGCCAGCCGTCGACCACTTTGTGCGCAGTATCACGCCCGGCGGCAATGTTCTCGCCGATTTGCTGATACAGGTACCCGGCCAGTTCCGCCCGGTCACCGGGTGTGCGGCCATCCTTGTCGATGTGGTCGAAGAAGTTCTGGTTGGCCATGGACCGCGTGTGGTTGGCAGCCACCCCGGCCAGTACTGTGCTCCAGCTCAGTGGCGGGGCGGCGGCAAAGGGTTGGCCACCGCATTGGCGTGGCACCTTGCGCGCAGCGTTGATCTCCTGCAGCACTTTCTGCCCCTCGGCTTGCCAGTCACCCAGGCGGCCGCTGAGCAACGGCCGGGCCAGCACGATGCGCCAGTCGCGGCCCTCCTGGCTGACGCCGATATCGACGAATTGCGGGTCGAGCACTACCTGGCAGAAGCTTTCCTCGATGGCATGCATGGCGGCGCGCGCATCGCGCGGGCCCGACAGGCTGATGGCCTGGACGTTGACCATGGGGTAGGCCGCGCGGGTCATGGCCTGTTGCAAGTCGCGGGTGCCTTCTGGCGACAGCGCAAGGCGGGTGTCGCTATTGAGCGGCGGCAGCTCCAGCGACGCCTCGCCACCGCAGGGCTGGGCCTTGCTGCGGTACACATTGATCGAATCGATCAGTTGCGCCTCTTCGCCGGTGACAGCCAGTACCCCGGTCGAAACGACCAGGCCCAGCGACAAGGCGGCAACGGATGACAGGACGCGCATGTGGATCTCCCTATGACTGGCAGCGTCGTGGTATGCGCTGCTCATCCTACACAAGCCGGGGGCTTTTGGCCCTAGCTCGTGCAAAGCAATGAAAGCGCCGGCAATCGTTGCTGGCGGCAAAAGAGGGAGTAGACCACTGGTCGGCGGAAAAGTGCGATGAATTGCTAATCATTCTTATCGAGCCCGCACGGTCCGCCGCGTTCGCATCAACGCGCCAACGCCTGGTTCGGCTTGTAGAACAGGAAGTGGGTAGTCTGCGCTGTCTTGCGATACGCCTTGGCCCAATCGGGGTGCACGGTGCGGTCGTGGAAGTACAGCGCGCCGCCGGTGGGGTCCTTCAACTGCTGGTTCAGTGCCTTGCGTGCGATTTCTTTGGCGACATCGTAGCGCTGGGCTTCCTCGACCTGATCCGAGCGCCCGTCGCACCACCAGGAAAACTGGCAGGCCTTGCTTTCCACGCCCTGCTTGACCACCCCGCAGATGGTGTCCGGGAAGCCATCGTGGCCCAGGCGGTTGAGCACCACGCTGGCCACGGCGGTCATGTCCTCGGCATCGGCGCCTTTGGCTTCCCAGTAGATGGTGCGGGCCAGGCAGGTGATGCTGTCATCCAACGGCGCCTTGCCAACCGGGTCGACCGCCTGCGCTTCGCCTGGGGTCAGTTTTTCAGCTTTTTTGGGGGGAGGGGCATCTTCCACCACCTTTTCTTCAAGCACTTCGGCCTTGTCCTCGGCGACGGCGGCCTTGGCCGGGTCGGCCGCATTCAAGGGGCCAGCGAGCAGTGCCGAGGTGAGGCCGAGCAGCATCCAGTAACGGCGCATGGGCAAGCTTCCGAAGGGTGGAGTGAGTCTCAGTCTAGCCAAGCGTAAGCATTAACACCAAAGGCAGGGTGGCGGCGGCCGCTACGGTCTGCAGGGCGATGATGGTGGCCATCAAGGGCGCATTGCCGCCCATTTGCCGGGCCATCACATAGGATGACGAAGCGGTGGGCAGCGCTTGGAACAGCACCGCCACCACCGCCGCCTGACCACTCAGGCCGAGCACTCTGCACAGGCCCCAGGTGGTCAGTGGCATGACCAGGAACTTGAACGCCGACGCCGCCATCAGCGGGCGCACCTGCTGGCCCAGGCGAGCGCCGCCCAGTGCCGCGCCGACGCACAGCAAACCCAGCGGCAGGGCGGCCTGGCCCAAGGCCTTGATCGTGGGCTCGATCCCGGTCGGCAAGCCCAAACCGGTGGCCCTCAGCAGCAGCCCACCCGCACAGCCGACGATCAGCGGGTTGGCGAAGATTGCCCGTAGCACCGTGAGCGGTGAACTGTGGCGGGCGCTGAAGCGGGCGAACACCAGCACGCAGAGCAGGTTGACCAGGGGGACGATGGCGGCATTGGCTACCGCCGCCAGGGCAATCCCTGCACTGCCGTAGATGCCAGCCGCCAGGGTGGCACCAATGTAGTTGTTGAAACGAATACCACCCTGGAACACCGAGGTGAAATCGGCGCCATCGTGGCTTACCGCCCCTTGATACAGCATCAGTAATACGGCGCCGGCCAGGGTCGAAAGCATCAGTGCGCCGACCATGCCCAGCACCGGTACGCCATCAAGGTTGGCGGTGGCCAGGCCGTGCAGAAACAGCGACGGCAGCAGTACGTAGTAGCTCAGGCGCTCGGCGCCGGGCCAGAAGCTTTCGCCAAGAAAGCCGCGTAGGCGCAGGAAGGTGCCCAAGGCAATCAGCAGGATGATCGGGAGCAGGGTGGCCAGCAGCAAATGGAGCATGATCGACGTTCCGTGGTCGGGTACGCGAACAGACTACGGGTGAGGAACGGTCTGTAAAAACGTTGTTTTCTGCACTGACCATTGAGAAAAAATGCATTGTTGCAGCTTACGACTCCAAGGCTGTCTTCAGCACAGCACTCAAATGCCGTCGCTGGCTTTTCTCATGCTCCAGCAACACCACACGTCGCGTCAGCTGCGGCTCGCCAAACGGCAGGCAAGTGGCGGGCGGCAAGCGCTGCAGGTCGTCATCGGCCATGGGTACGATCGCCACGCCCAGGCCCATAACCGCCATGCGCGCCAAAGCTTCCTGGCTGTCCAGTTCCATCTGCTCGCTCACCTGCAAATGCTGGCGACGCAACTCCTGCTCGATCTGTCGCCCGGCCCAGGCGCGCTTGTCGAAGCGCAGGAATGGCTGGCTGGCCAGCAACTGCGGCACGCTGTACCCGGCCAGTTCAGGGCTGGCGATGACCCAGAAGCGGTCTTCGAACAATGCAGTGAAGTCCAGGCTTTGCGGGTAAGGGCTGACGGGTTCGGTGGTGATCGCCGCGTCGAGTTCACCGTCCTCCACGCGTCGCGCCAGCTCCGCCGACATGCCCGAGGCCACGCTGATGTGCAACTGCGGGTGGTTGGCCTTGATCCACACCAGCGCCCTGGGCAGGCGCCGCGCCAACACCGTATGGATCGCCCCCAGGCGCAGGCGGCCGCGCAGGCTCGGGCCGCAGGCCAAGGCGTCGGCCAGTTCGTCGTAGGCAGCCAGAATGCTCTCGGCGCGAGCCACCGCCAATTGGCCTGCTTCAGTCAGGGCCACCTGCCTGCGGCTGCGGTCGAACAGGGGAACCTGCAACTCGTCTTCAAGGGTTTTGATGTGCAGGCTCACCGCTGAAGGGGTGAGGCTGAGCAGGTCGGCGGCGCGGGCGAAGGTGCCGTGGCGGGCGATGGTCACCAGGGTGCGCAGGGCTTTGAGAGACATGCGGGCGGGTCCAGGGTTGAACGGTCAGTGCTGCATTGTCAGGCCCGGCCGTTTCGCAGCACAAGGCTGCTCAGCGCCTATTACGCCCATACGCCTGGCTGATCCTGTCGATCACCATGGCCAGGGCAACAATTGCCAGCCCGGCCTGCACGCCCTGACCAACATTCAAGGTCTGGATCCCCGCCAGCACATCCTCACCCAGCCCACGGGCGCCGATCATCGACGCCACTACCACCATCGACAAGGCCATCATCACCGACTGGTTGAGCCCGGCCATGATGCTTGGCAGCGCCAAGGGCAGGGCGATGCGCCGCAACCGCTGCCAGCGGCTGGCGCCCAGGCCGTGGGCCGCCTGCAACAACGAAGGGTCGATTTGGCTCAAGCCCAGTTCGGTCAACCGCACCAGCGGTGGCAGGGCGTATATCAGCGTGGCGAATACGGCGGGCACCTTGCCCAGGCCAAACAGCATCAGCACCGGGATCAGGTAAACGAACGCCGGCAGCGTCTGCATCACATCCAGTACCGGCAGAAGCAACCGCCTGGCCAGCGGTCGGGCGGCCAGCAGGATGCCCAATGGCACGCCCACCAGCACGCACAGGCCGGTACTGACCAGCACCAGCGCCAGGGTTTGCAGCAGCTTGTCCCACAGCCCGAGCATGCCGATAAATGCCAGCAGCGCGACCAGTATTGTGCTGCGCACAACGCTGCGGGTGGCGTGCCAGGCCAGCAGGCCGACCAGCAGCAACAACAGCCACCAGGGCAGCAGGCGCAACAGGTTCTCCAGGCCGACCAGCAGTTGCAGCAAGTGGTCTGAGACGCTGCGCAGGTGGTCGCCGTAGTTCATCACCAGCCAGTCGACCAGGCGGTTGACGCTGTCGGCAAAGGAAAACTGCAGAGTCTGCGGGAAGCCGTCACTCACAGGCTGGCCTCGACCTTGGCGGCGATGTCCGCAGGCAGCCAGGTTTTCCACACATCAGGGTTATCGCGCAGGAAGGTCAGGGCTGCGTCGCGCGGTGGCGTGCGTTTTTCGCTCATTGCGGCCAAGGCCTGGTTCAGGCGATCGATGGGCAGGTCCACCCGTTCGAACACGCTGACCAGGTCCGGGTAGCTATCACGAAAGACCTTGGACACGCCAATCGACAACTTCGCCGGCAGCGACCGGCTGCCCTTCGGGTTGGGGTTGCCGGCATCGGTGAGGGTGGCCCAGGCCTGGGCATTGAACGGTGGCTCTTGCAGGCGTACAAGCTTGTAGCGCCCCATCAGCGGGGTCGGGTTCCAGTAGTAGAACAGCACCGGTTGGCCACGACGGATAGCCGAGCCGATCTCGGCGTCCATCGCCGCGCCGGAGCCACTGCGGAAGTTGGTATAGAGGTCATTCAAACCGTAGGCCTTGAGCTTCTGGCTGTTGACCGTTTCAGACGTCCAGCCGCTGGGGCTGTTCAGGAAACGGCCCTTGTCGGGCGACTCGGGGTCGCGGAAAACCTGCGGGTAACGCTTGAGGTCCTCGACACTGCGCAACTCGGGTGCCAAGGGTTTCAGTTTGCGTGCGGCATCGCCTTCGATCACATAGGCCGGCACCCACCAACCTTCCTCTGCATTTTTCACCGTATCGCCCAGCGCGAACACCTGGCCGGCCTGTTCGGCCTTGACCCAGGCAGGGCTGCGCCCGGCCCACTCCTCGGCGATCACTTGCAGGTCATTGCGCGCCAGGGCCACCTCCATACTGACGGTGCTACCGGGCAGGGTGTCGGTGGTGTAGCCGTAGCCGCGCTCCACGATCAGCCGCAGGATTTCGGTGGTGAGGGCACCGCTTTCCCAGCCGATGGCGCCAAAGTGGATGGGCTCGCTGCGTTCTGCCGAGGCGGCGCTGTCGGTGGCGGCCAGGCTGACAGCGAGCAGCAGGCTGGCCAGCAGCATTGGAAGTCTGTTCATCGGGGCCTTCGATTGCCATTGAGTGGATGCGGGCAAGTGTAGACGAGGCCCCTGGCGCATCGCCGGCGCGGTCGGGGGAAGGTGCTCCCACTGCCCAGGCGTGCTGCGCGTTGCAAAGCTGGGCTCTTCTGCTTGGCATGCACACCTGAAGAGGCAGCCCCGATGACGCTGGATTTACATTTCGTGTATTACCGCAACTTTCGTTTCGATGGAAAACTTCATGTTCGCTGTTACGGTGCAGACCTGCACAAGGTCAATCGCATCCGCTACGAACTTGAACGGGCTGGCCCCGACGGCCCGGTTTCATTCCCGGGAAAGTCCGTGTACTCCCAGGCACGCAGCGGCAAGCCGAGCGACCATGGATGCCCTGCCACGTTGCTGGCCGAAGAAGAGGCGGGCGTGTATTCGATCCAGCCCAAAGTCGTGCTGCTCGATGAGCATGCTCGGGCGCTGGGCCGGCCGGTTGGCGCAGCTGGCGTTATCGACATGCGGCCCTTGGTGCTCGACATAAAGGCTGACGAGGTCAACAGGAGCATCCTCGACAAGGTGCCGGTACCCGGTGCTGGCGGGCGTCGTAAACGAGCCGTGGAGCAGGTGCAGGGAGGCGACGATGGGCCGCAAGGGATGCCCACCTTGGCACCCGGCACACCGTTCCCGCCGGTTGTCATCGAATTCATCCCCGGAGGGCACGAGCGATTTCTCCGAGAGCTGGAGCCGGGCTCAGGTTCTGCATGGGTCCGCTACTGGCCGAACCTTGAATCGGTACTCGCGTTGCGACCTGTTCTGGACGAACAGGAACAGGGCGAAGACAGGCTCCGGCCATTGCGCGACCATTACATTCTCGACCAGCCAGCCAGCATGCTCGGTGACACCTACCTCGCCTTGCTCAAGGCTTTGGCGGCGCGGGAGTATGTGCAGTCACTGCAGTTCATGCCGGCAGCGCCCCAGCCAAGCCTAATTTTGCTCGGCCTGGCCGGGCTACTGGCAACGCTGCTGACCGGCGGCGCCGTGGTGGCGGGCAACCATGCCTATGAAAATGCTCAAGCTACACCCGATTTCGAGCCGCGCCAGCATTACCTCGACGCACCTGGCCCCCGGTGGCAAGGGCTGAATGTGCGCGAGGCCTGGGCGCAGCAGGTAACGGGTTACGGCGCGCGGATTCACTTCAGTGATGGGGGGTTGCACCCTGATCATGAAGACTTGCGCGGCAATCCTGCCTTGAAAATCGTCTCGCTCGAACCCAACCATGATCCCGACCACGGAACGGCTTCGGTGGGAATCATTCTGGCTGCGGGCAACGGTATTGGCGCGACCGGGATCAGCCGTAACAGCGAACTGTACCTGTACAACAACCGCGCGGAGGATGCCCAAGGCAGCTTCCAGGCGCTCAAGGACCTGCTACGGAATGTAGAACCCGGCGACATCGTGGGTATCAATCGGCAGACCGCCCATGCCGAGGTGCTGAGCACCATGTTGCCATCCTTGCACGACAAGGCCTGGTGGACTGTCATGCAGCAGTTGAGCCGGCGCGGTGCCGTGGTGGTCAATGCAGCAGCCAATGGCAGCAGCAGGACGCTTGCGGACAAAGGCACCCGTGCTGGCGAAGGTGTCGACCTGGCCAACTGGCCCTATTTTGCCGACCATGGCGATTCAGGTGCGATTCTGGTGGGGGCCTGCCATTCGTATGACGGCAAGCCCCACGCCTACTCCAATCACCATTACCGTTACCGTATGCTCAATGCCTGGGGCGACAGCGTAGTCACGCTTTCCTATGGCGATTTGCAGGACCTGCGTGGTGAGGAAAGGGACTACACAGGCCGCTATGCTGGCACTTCCAGCGCCACGCCGATGGTGTGCGGTGCATTGAGCCTGATCCAGTCCTACGCCATGGAGCAGCACCACGTCTACCTCAATGGCAACCAGATGCATCAGTTGGTCATGGCGTCTGGCTACGACGATGCCACGCTAGCGGGTACCGAGGTGCTGCCGATGGGCGCCAGGCCCAATGTGCATGGCGCGCTGGTGCTGCTGGACCGCATCCTCGGCGGCGGCAGGTTCGCGGCCTGAGTCGGGGCCGGCAGGTGCCGGCCCCGCCCGGCTCATACGCGAAACTGGTCCATCAGCGCCTGCTGCTGGTTGGCCAGGCTGTTCAGCGACTGGCTGACCCGCGCCGACTCGTTGGCCTGGCCTGACAGCGACTCCGTCACATCACGAATGGTCGCCACGTTGCTGTTGATTTCCTCGGCTACCGCGCTTTGCTCTTCGGCGGCCGAAGCGATCTGCAGGTTCATGTCGGTGATCACCGTCACCGCCTGGCCAATGCGCTGCAGTGCAGTGACGGCCTGGCCGACCTGCGCAACGCCACTCTGTGCCTGGCGGTGGCTGTGGTCCATGGCGCCGACCACTTCCTGGGTGCCGTTCTGCAAGGCTTCGATCACCTGGCGGGTTTCTTCCACCGACTCCTGAGTGCGTCGAGCCAGGTTGCGTACTTCATCGGCAACCACGGCAAAGCCACGGCCGGCTTCACCGGCACGGGCCGCCTCGATGGCGGCGTTGAGCGCCAGCAGGTTGGTCTGTTCGGCAATCGAGCGGATCACCTCCAGCACCGAACCGATCTTTTCGCTGTTCTGCGCGAGGCCTTCGACTTCGGCCATGGCGTCGCTCATGTTGGCGGCCAGGGTATCGATGCTGGTGGTGGTGCGGTCGATCACGGCCAGGCCTTCCCGGGTGGCCTGGTCGGCGTCACGCGCGGCCTGTGCCGCCTGCGCGGCGCTGCGGGCGACATCCTGGGCGGTGGCGCTCATTTCATGCGAGGCGGTGGCTACCTGGTCAACCTGGCGATACTGCTGCTCCATGCCGGCGCTGGTTTCAGTGGCAATTGCCGAGGACTGGTCGGCAGTGCCTCGGGCGGCCTGCACCGAGCGTTTGACCTCGGCGATGGTCGGCTGCAACTTGTCGAGGAAGCGGTTGAACCAGCCGGCCAATTCACCCAGTTCGTCCTGCTTCTGGTAGGTCAGGCGGCGGGTCAGGTCGCCTTCGCCGCTGGCAATGTCCTCGAGCATGGCAGCCACGCCGAGGATCGGCCGGGTAACGCCACGGGCCATCAGCCACACCATGAGCAGGCCGGCAATGGCAGCGGCCAGGCCCAGGCCCAATTCCAGCAAGGTGCCGCTGGTATTCAGCGCGTCCAGTTCCTGCTTCAGTGTTTCGGCCGGGCCGGTCAGGGCATTTTCCGGTACATCCAGCAACACGCCCCAAGGTTGTGCGTCGGGGATCGGCCGGAAGGCCGCCAGCACCTTCAAACGCTGCTGGTCGTGGAGGATAGTCATCTTACCATTGGCCAGTTTGCCTACCAGTTCGGCGCCCTTGGCCGGGTCTACCTGGTCGAAGCGCTGGGCCAGCTTGCTGGCATCGGCGCTGTAGCCCGCCAGCAGGCCGACCGGGCTGAGTATGCCGACCGTGGTGCGGCCTTCGTAGAGGCTGCGGCTGGCCTCCTGGCTCAGTGCCTGCAGGCTGTTGAGGTTGATGTCGATGGACAGGGTGGCAATGATCTTGCCGTTGACCGCCAGCGGGAAGACGATGCTGGTCATCAGCACCTGCTGGCCGTCGATGTCATAGAAGTAGGGTTCTACCACGCACACCTTGCCGGTCGTGCGCGGGCATACCCACCAGGTGTTGGCTGGCTGGCCGCTGGGGCCGATCTCGGTGTTGGCCATGTCATGCTCAGGCAGCGCCATGGCGGTCAGCTGGCCGGCACGCGGCTGCGACCAGTACAGGGCAAAGCGACCGGTTTCGTTGCTGCCCAGCTCTGCCTTGCCGGCGAACAGGCTGTCCTTGCTGTCCAGGGCGTTGGGCTCGAACACCAGCGACAGGCCGAGGAGGTCGGGGTTGGCCTGTAGCGCGGCGCGCACCTGACGGGTCATGTCCTCGCGCAGGTCGAAGGCATCGAGAAAGCGCTTTTCGGCCTGCTCGCGCAGGAACAGCACCTGGCGGGCGAAGCCGGCGCCGTACTGGTAGGCATCCATGAACTGGCGGCGGATGTTCAGCGCCTGCACTTCACCCTGCGACTCGATACGCGACTGCGCCGCCTCGGTCAGCATCTGCATGCTGCTGGCCTTGACCAGGTCCGAGCTGTGGTCCATGCGGTACAGCGACAGGCCGACGAGCAAGGTGACGATGCCGGCCAGGCAGAGACCGGCGAGCAGGGTGATCTTCCACTGGATGGAAAGTTGTCGCAAAGGCATGGGGGCGGATCCCTTGTAATAAGAGTGTGGCTTGCGACTGTGTCGGCGGCCTGGGTTTTTTCTTTATTCAAACGTTCAATTTAATTATCAGGTCCGCTGCAAGGCATTGGTAATGTGACGCAACATGGCGCTTTTGACATCTGCCGCCCACTGCTTCAGAGTTCGCGGTTTTTTCCGCCGTAATGAGGTAAGCCAATCATGAATGCAGTGATCGCCGCGGTCGGCATCATGCTGATACTCAGCCTGTCCCGCGTGCACGTGGTCATCGCCCTGATCATCGGCGCCCTGGTCGGTGGGCTGGTGGGTGGCCTGGGTGTCGAAGGCACGCTCAAGGCCTTCAACGGTGGCCTCGGCGGTGGCGCCACGGTGGCGTTGTCCTATGCACTGCTGGGCGCCTTTGCCGTGGCCATCGCCAAGTCTGGTCTGGCCCATGCCCTGGCCGATCGCGCCCTGGTCATGATCGACCGCCAGGGCCATGCCCATGGCGGCAAGGTCAAATGGCTGATGATCGGCCTGATGCTGGTGGTGGCCGTGTCGTCGCAGAACATCCTGCCCATCCACATTGCCTTCATCCCGTTGCTGGTGCCGCCGCTGCTGTACGTGCTGACGCGCCTGCGCATCGACCGCCGGTTGATCGCCTGTGTGATCACCTTTGGTCTGATCACGCCGTACATGTTCCTGCCGGTGGGTTTCGGCAACATCTTCCTCAACGAAATCCTGCTGGCCAACGTCGCCCGCGCGGGTGTCGACGTGAGTGGCGTCAATGTCACCCACGCCATGGCCATCCCGGCTGCCGGTATGCTCGTCGGCCTGTTGCTGGCGGTGTTCATCAGCTATCGCAAAAAGCGTGACTACGACCTGGCGCGTATCGAACAGGTGGAGCAGGTGAGCGTGCAGTACAACCCGCTGACCTTGCTGGTGGCCGGGTTGGCGATCGCTGCTGCCTTTATCGTTCAGTTGCTGTTGGACTCGATGATCATCGGTGCCATGGTTGGCTTCCTGATCTTCTCGCTGTCAGGCATCGTCAAGTGGAAGGATACCGACGACCTGTTCACCGAAGGCATGAAGATGATGGCCATGATTGGTTTCATCATGATTGCCGCGTCCGGTTTTGCCGACGTGATGAAGGCTACCGGTGAGGTGAAGAGCCTGGTGGAAACCTCGGCCCAATGGATCGACCACAGCAAGGGCATCGGCGCCTTGCTGATGCTGTTGGTGGGCCTGCTGGTGACCATGGGGATCGGCTCGTCGTTCTCCACTGTGCCGATCCTGGCCGCGATCTTCGTGCCGCTGTGCGTGCAACTGGGCTTCGACCCGCTGGCCACGGTGTGCATCGTCGGTACTGCCGGTGCGCTGGGGGATGCGGGTTCACCGGCCTCGGACTCGACCCTGGGGCCGACCTCGGGCCTGAACGTGGATGGCCAGCACCACCATATCTGGGACACGGTGGTGCCGACCTTCATCCACTACAACCTGCCGTTGCTGGCGTTCGGCTGGTTGGCGGCAATGACCTTGTAAGGCGGGGAGGGCGTCAGCCCTTGTCGGGGGGCGGCGAGATGCGGTTTAGCACGGTGCTGCCGTCCTTGCTGCGGGTCAGGTAGACCGGCAGCACCTTGGGCAGGTTGTTGACCAGGCGCCCCACTTCACGGGTGTTGTAGATACCGCTGATGCGAATGCGACCGGTACTGGCGTCGGCCAGCTGCAGCGGTGCGTCGAGGTAGCGGTTGATCACCGGCAGCGCTTGTTCCAGGCTCAAGTTGTCGAGCACCAGCTTGCCGCTGCGCCAGGCCAGGCTGTTGCCGTAGTCGTCGCTCTGCTCCAGTTGTGGCTCGAAGTCGCCCTTGTGGTAGCTGGCCTGCATGCCAGGGCCGAGGCGATAGCCGCCGGCGCTGCCATCGCTGGACACCAGCACCGAGCCTTCCACCAGGGTAACCTTGACCTGGTCCTGGTACTTCCACACGTTGAACTGGGTGCCGGTGACACGGGTCTGGCCACGGCCGGCACGCACGATGAACGGGTGGCTGCTGTCGTGCTGCACCTTGAAGAACGCCTCGCCGCGCTTGAGCGTGACCTGGCGCTGGTCTTTGTAGTTGAGGTAGGTGAGCTCGGTGTTGAGGTTGAGCTGCACCGTGCTGCCGTCGCTCAGCTCCACCGTCTGCATGCGGTCACTGGCTTCGAAGTGTTGGTAATGGTTGGGCAGCCAACCCTGCTCCCACCCCATCCAGCCTGCCAGTGGCAGCACTGCCAGGGCAATCGCCGCCGCAGACGCCAGCGGCCGCCAGTTGCGCGGGCGTGCGGCTTGCTTGGCGGGCGGGTTGAAGTCGATGACGGTGGCGTTGCGCGGCAGCAAGTCGGCGGTTTGCCAGATTTCCAGCATCGCCTGGTATTCCTCGGCATGCCGTGGGTCGGCCGCCTGCCAGCGGGCGAATGCCTCGCGCTCGGCCGCCGTGCAATCTTCGGCGTGCAGGCGCATGCACCAGTGCGCGGCGGCGTCGGTGATGGCATCGTCTGGGCTGGGATTGAGGCGGTCGTGGTTCATTGCGGCTCCGGGTTTTGCGCATTCTACCCTTGCAGAAGGGCCCCCGAGAACCGGCGTAATGGCGAATGACTATCAGTTGTGCCGGTTTTTCGTCGGTTTTGCAACGGTTTTTCAGCGTCTGAGAACCCTTCGCGTACAAGAATGCAGGCTGAAATCCACGGGGCTGCTGCGCAGCCCATCGCGACAAAGGCCGCCCCCACAAGGGACTGCGCGTCTATTGTGGGGGCGGCCCTATGTCGCGCTAGGGACGCCAAGCGCCCCCAGGGCCTTTCAGAACTGTGCTGCCTCCAACCCATAAAGGCTGTCGCTGCCCGCTCTGATGCTGGCCTCCAGCCCTAACCCGCGCGGCAATACCCGCTGGTAGAAGAACGCCGCACACGCAAGCTTGGCCCCATGAAACGTTTCGTCCTCATCACGCTTGGCCAACGCCACCGCCGCCATTCGCGCCCACATATAGGCATATGCGGTAAGCCCGAACAGTTGCAGATACTCGACTGCCACTGCGCTGACCAGGTTGGCATCCGCGCCGGCCCGCGCCCGTAGCCAGGCGCTGGTAGCCTCCAACCGCGCCAGGCTTGCCTGCAGTGCCTCGCGGTGCAATGGCGCATCCACACTGAACGCTCGTACTTCGGCGGCAAAGCTGGCCAACGCCTGACCGCCGTCGGCCAGCACTTTGCGCCCGAGCAGATCAAGGGCCTGAATACCGTTGGTGCCTTCATAGATTTGCGCAATCCGCACGTCGCGCACTCGCTGCTCCTGGCCCCATTCGCGGATGTAGCCGTGGCCGCCGTACACTTGCTGGCCCAGCACGCAGCTTTCCAGGCCGTTGTCGGTGAAGAATGCCTTGGCCACTGGTGTCAGCAGCGCCACCAGGCGCTGGGCATGTTCGCGCTCGCCGGCGTCTTCGGCATAGCGCGCCAGGTCCAACTGTTGGCCAACGTAGGCGGCGAACGCCCGGCCACCTTCGGTGAGGGTGCGCATGGTCAGCAGCATGCGCCGTACATCGCCGTGGTGGATGATCGGGTCGGCAGCCTTGTCCTGCGCCTGTGGGCCGCTAGCGGCGCGGCTCTGCAGGCGCTCGTTGGCGTAGCGGGCGGCGCTCTGGTAGGACGCCTCGGCGCAGCCGATGCCTTGTATGCCGATGGACAGACGCTCGTAGTTCATCATGGTGAACATCGCCGCCAAACCTTTGTTGGGTTCGCCCACCAGGTAACCGAAGGCACCATCGAAATTCATTACACAGGTCGCCGAGGCTTTGATGCCCATCTTGTGCTCGATCGAGCCGCAGTGGGCGGCGTTACGCGCGCCTAGCTGGCCATTGGCCTCGACCTGGTACTTGGGCACCAGAAACAGCGAGATGCCCTTGGCGCCGGCGGGTGCGTCGGGCAGCTTGGCCAGCACCAGGTGGACGATGTTCTCGGTCAGGTCCTGCTCGCCACCGGTGATGAAGATTTTGCTGCCGCTGATGCGGTAACTGCCATCGGCTTGGGGTTCGGCGCGGGTTCGGATCAGCCCCAGGTCGGTGCCGGCATGGGGTTCGGTCAGGCACATGGTGCCGGCCCAACGGCCTTCGTACAGGGGCGGCAGGTAAGTGGCCTTGAGCGTTTCGCTGGCGTGGGCATCGATTGCCAGGCAGCTGCCGGCGCTCAACGCCGAATACAGGCTGAAGCTGCAGTCGGCGGCGTAGAGCATTTCCTCGAACAGCACGCCGAGCATCTTCGGCATGCCCATGCCGCCGTATTCCGGGTTGCCACCCAGGCCGACCCAGCCACCTTCGCGGTAGGTGTTCCAAGCCTCGCGGAAGCCGTCGGGGGTGGTAACCACGCCTGCGTCGAAGTGCACGCCTTGCTCGTCACCGTTGCGGCTGAGCGGGGCGATCAACTGGGCGGTGACTTTGGCGGCTTCCTCGAGGATGGCGTCGGCGGTATCGGCGTCGATGCGCTCGGCCAGGGCGGGCAGGCGGGCCCACAGGGCCGGGGCGTTGAATACGTCATGCAGGACGAAGCGCATGTCACGCAGGGGGGCGGAATAGGTAGTCATCGTTGGCTCTTGAAGGAGGAAGTCAGGGTCGGCTCTTCGCGGGCAAGCCCGCGAAGAAGCGGCTGCGCTTTCAGAGGGCCTTGGCCCGGTCGCGCAGCACGTACTTCTGGATCTTGCCGGTGGAGGTTTTGGGCAGCTCACCAAACACCACGGTCTTCGGCACCTTGAACCCGGCCAGGTGCTCGCGGCACCAACTGGTGATATCGGTCTCGCGGGTGTCTTCCCGGCCCGGCTTGAGGGCAACGAAGGCGCACGGCGTTTCGCCCCACTTTTCATCCGGGCGTGCCACCACGGCGGCTTCCAGTACAGCCGGGTGCTTGTAGAGGGCGTCTTCGACCTCGATGGTGGAAATGTTCTCGCCACCGGAAATGATGATGTCCTTGAGCCGGTCCTTGATTTCGACATATCCGTCGGCATGCCATACGGCCAGGTCGCCGGTGTGGAACCAGCCGCCACGGAAGGCTTCGGCGGTGGCTTCAGGGTTTTTCAGGTAGCCCTTCATCACGGTATTGCCGCGCATGAAAATTTCGCCCAGGGTGTTGCCGTCGCGCGGCACCGGCTGGAGGGTTTGCGGGTCGGCGACCATCAGGCCGTCGAGGGTTGGGTAGCGTACGCCCTGGCGCGACTTGATCCGCGCACGCTCGTCCAGCGACAGCGCATCCCATTCGTCATGCCAGGCACACACGGTCACCGGGCCGTAGACCTCGGTCAGGCCGTAGGTGTGGGTGACCTTGATGCCCATTTCCTCCACGGCGCCAATCACCTTGGCCGGCGGCGCGGCACCGGCGACCATGGCCTGCACCGGGTGCTCGATGGCTGCCTTGGCGGCTTCGGGCATGTTGACCAGGGCGTTGAGCACGATTGGCGCCCCGCACAAATGGCTGACCCGGTGCTCGCGGATCAGGGTGAGGATTTTCTGCGGGTCGACCCGACGCAGGAACACATGGGTGCCGGCCAGCGCGGTGATGGTCCAGGGGTAGCACCAGCCGTTGCAGTGGAACATTGGCAGGGTCCACAGGTAAACCGGGCGGTGCCCCATGGCCCAGGTCATCTGGTTGCCCAGTGCGTTCAGGTAAGCGCCGCGGTGGTGGTAGACCACGCCCTTGGGGTTGCCGGTGGTGCCGGAGGTGTAGTTCAGCGAAATGGCCTGCCACTCGTCATCGGGCCATTCCCAGGCAAAGTCCGGGTCCCCTTCGGCAAGCAGGGCTTCATAGTCCAGCTCGCTGACAGCGCGGCCCTCGCCATACTCCGGGTCATCCACATCAATCACCAGCGGCGGGTGTTCGAGCAGCGCCAGGGCGGCTTCGATGACGGCATGGAACTCGCGGTCGGTGATCAGCACCTTGGCCTCGCCGTGCTGCAGCATGAAGGCGATGGCCTCGGCATCCAGGCGCACATTCAAGGTATTGAGCACGGCACCGATCATGGGTACGCCGAAGTGCGCCTCAAGCATGGCCGGGGTGTTGGGTAGCATCACTGCCACAGTGTCGCCACGGCCGATGCCACGGCCAGCCAGGGCACTGGCCAGGCGCAGGCAGCGTTGGTAGGTTTCCTGCCAGTTGCGGCGGATGGCGCCGTGGATGACGGCCGGGTAATTGCCGTATACGGCGGCGGTGCGTTCGATGAAGCTCAGCGGGGTGAGGGCGACATGGTTGACGGCAGCGGGCATCAGGCCCTGGGCATAGATCGACATGCGGTAATCCTGTAAGGGAGGCAGACGCAGCCTGTGCGCTTGGCCCCCGATGGCTGATTGTTAGCTCTGTTCAGGGTGCAGGGAGGCGGACGGTGGGCCGCTCCCTCTGTCGCAGTTTTACGCGAGTCGCTATGGTAGTAGGAATATCGACTATAGCAATATAGTAAAACTACTATAGCAACGAGCCGCCCATCGTGCATAACACTGCCTACCCCTTGCTCGCCAAAGACCCACAACCCAGCCTGTTGCTGGCCAGCGATGCCAGCCCGCTGGCGCTCAACCCAGCCCTGCAGGCCTGGGTTGCCGAAGGCCCGGCGCTGGTCCATTGGCTGCCGGCCAACTGTGCCGCCCTGGTGCGTGCCTGCCTGCGCCAGCATCGGGCGATCAGCGATGTCGAAGTGCAGGTCGGCGAGCGCATCGTGCTGTGGACGTTCATGCCGGATGACCAGGGCCAACAGGTGCTGGGCCGCTGTCGTGATGCCAGTGAAGAGCGCCACGGCGCACGTGAAGCCAGCCGCGCCCGGCGCCTGTACCGGCTGATCATCGAAAACACCACCGACCTGATTTCCCGGCACAGCCCCGATGGCCGTTTTCTCGATGCTTCACCGGCAGCATTTCGCCTGCTCGGCCTGTGGCCCGAGCAACTGCGCGGCATGCCCGTGCACACCCTGCTGCACCCGCGTGAACGGCGCCAGGTACTGCGCCAGGCCGCTGCCGCGCTGGACCAGGACGGCTACCACACCATGACCTGCCGGGTGCGTCAGGCCGCTGGCGGCTACCGCTGGTTCGAAATCGCCAGCCGGGCGATCCGCGAGACCTACACCGGCGCGGTGGTTGAGGTGGTCAGTGTGTCCCGTGACATCACCTTGCGCATCGAAGCGCAGGAAAGCCTGGCACACAGTGCCCGCCTGGCCACCCTGGGCGAACTGGCTTCGGGCATTGCCCATGAGATCAACCAGCCGCTGGCTGCGGTGGTTAACTACGCCAACGCCAGCCAGCGTTACTTGCAGGGACTGGAGCGCGACCCGCAAGCCCGCGAGCGGGTAGGCCAGGGCCTGCAGCGCATCAGCGAGCAGGCCACCCATGCCGCCGAAGTGATCCGCCGCCTGCGCGCCTTTCTACGCAAGGGACCGCGACGCCTGCAGGCACTGGACGTGGCCGAGGTGGCCGGCGAAGCCATGCGCCTGTGCGCCTGGGAAGCCGCGCGTGACCAGGTGCAGGTCGAGCTGCGCATCAGCGCGCAACTGCCCTCGGTGTATGCCGACCGGGTGTTGCTTGAACAGGTGCTGCTCAACCTGTTGCGCAATGCCATCGATGCCAACCGCGAGCTGCACGGGGAAAAACCGTCACGTATCCTGCTCGGCGCCACCCGCGATGGCGAGGGTGTGCTCGTCGAGGTCGCCGACCAGGGCCCGGGCGTATCGCCCGAGTGCCTGGATGAAATCTTCACGCCGTTCACCACCAGCAAAGCCGACGGCCTGGGCCTGGGCTTGAGTATGAGCCGCAGCCTGATCGAAGGCTTTGGTGGCAACCTGTGGGCGCGGGCGGGTGTCGACGGCGGTTTGGTACTGTGCTGCCGGCTGGCGGTCAGCAGGGGTTAGGGAGAGGCTAGGGTGCAAGCGAAAGTGTATGTGGTCGATGACGACCAGGGTATGCGCGACTCGACGGTGTGGCTGCTGCAGTCGGTGGGCCTGCAGGCCTTGCCGTTTGCCAGCGGGCAGGCATTTCTCGACGCCTGCGTGAACGATGCGCCCGCGTGTGTGTTGTTGGACGTGCGCATGCCGGGGTTGGGCGGGTTGGCCGTGCAGCAGGCAATGCGTGAGCGTGGCCTGATGTTGCCGGTGATCTTCGTCAGCGGCCATGCCGATGTGCCGATCGTGGTGCGGGCGTTCAAGGCGGGTGCCTGCGACTTCATCGAAAAGCCCTACAACGACCAGTTGCTGCTCGACAGTGTGCAGGCCGCACTGGAGCACGCCGCGCGGGCACGCCAGGGCGACCAGGCGCTGGCCTTGGTGCAGGTGCGCATCGACGGCCTCACACCGCGTGAGCGTGACGTGTTCGTGCCACTGGTCCAAGGGTTGAGCAACCGCGAGATTGCTGAGCAGTTGGGCATCAGCGTAAAGACCGTGGACCTGTATCGGGGGCGGGTGATGAAACGCTTGCAGGCGGCTAGCCTGGCGGAGCTGGTGGGCATGGCGATTGCCTGCGGGGCGGTCGAGGCGTTGGGCCTGCAAGCGCGCTAGCCGCTTTTGCACGGCCCCTTGCTGGAGCGGCGTATGCCGTAGAAATCATGAAATTTTTCATAGCTAGCTAATCAAAGCTTTGACATTCACTGCCTAGGCAGTAATATTTTTACACAATTACCCGAGCAGTCTTCGATGGCCCATTTCTCTCCCGAAAACTTCCAGAACTGCGCCATCGGCATGTTGCTTGGCCGTGCGGCGATCCTGAAGGACCGCATTCTCGACTGGCACCTCGAATCAGAGGGCGTCACCGCCGCGCAGTTCAAGGTGTTGATCATCGTCACCCAGTACCAGGTGGATACCCCGGCCGAGTTGTGCCGCTACTTGGGCCTGGACAGCGGTTCGATGACCCGCATGCTCGACCGCCTCGAGCAGAAGGAGCTGATCGTGCGCAACCGTTGCGCCGACGACCGGCGCTTGGTGCGCCTGGCGCTCACGGCCGACGGCCAGCGTCTGGCCGACCGCCTGCCAGAAATAGGCGCCGCCGCGATGAACGAGTTGTGCGGCGTGCTGGCACCTGAAGAGCTCAAGACCCTGGAAGGCCTGCTGGCCAAGGTGCTGCTCGGTGCTGGCGACCCGTTGACGATCCGCCGTTTCGGCGACCGTTGAACCCTGTCACGAATTATCCAAGGTATTGTCATGGCCACTCCCGCAGACACCCCGACTCCCTCCGCCGAGCCCTCGCGCAAGCGCAAGGCCTGGCTGCTTGGCCTGCTGTTGCTGCTGATACTTGGTGGTATCGGCACGTGGGCCTGGTACAGCCTGGTCGGCCGCTGGCACGAAAGCACCGACGATGCCTACGTCAATGGCAACGTCGTGGAAATCACCCCACTGGTCACCGGCACTGTGACCAGCATCGGAGCCGATGACGGCGACCTGGTCCATGCCGGCCAGGTGTTGCTGCAATTCGACCCGGCCGACAGCGAGGTGGCCTTGCAGTCCGCCGAAGCCAAGCTGGCGCGCAGTGTGCGCCAGGTCCGCGGGCTGTACAGCAACGTCGACTCGCTCAAGGCCCAGCTGGAAACGCGCCAGGCCGAACTGCGCAAGGCGCAGCAGGACTTCAACCGGCGCAAGGTGCTGGCCGACAGCGGTGCGATTGCCGCAGAAGAGCTGTCCCATGCCCGCGACGACTTGAGCGTGGCCCAGGCCGCCGTCAACAGCGCACGCCAGCAACTCAGCACCAGCAGCGCGCTGGTCGACGACACCGTGGTGTCCTCGCACCCCGAGGTGATGGCTGCCGCAGCCGACTTGCGCCAGGCCTACCTCGACCACGCCCGTACCACCCTGGTCGCGCCGGTCACCGGCTATGTCGCCAAGCGCACCGTGCAGCTGGGCCAGCGCCTGCAGCCGGGCACCGCGACCATGGCGGTAATCCCGCTGGACCAGGTGTGGATCGACGCCAACTTCAAGGAAACCCAGCTGCGTGACATGCGCATTGGCCAGCCCGTGGAAATCAGCGCTGACCTGTACGGCAGCGAGGTCAAGTACAGCGGCACGGTCGACAGCCTTGGCGCGGGTACTGGCAGTGCCTTTGCCTTGCTGCCGGCGCAGAACGCCACCGGTAACTGGATCAAGATCGTCCAGCGTGTACCCGTGCGTATCCACCTCAGCCCCGACCAGCTCAAGGACCACCCGCTGCGGATCGGCCTGTCCACCGTGGTGGAAGTCGACCTGCACGACCAGAGCGGCCCGACCCTGGCCCAGCAGCCACCACAGCAGGCCAGTTACACCACCCAGGTGTATGACCGCCAGCTGGTCGAAGCCGATAACCTGATCACCCAGCTGATTCACGAAAACAGCGCACCCGGCAAGACGGCGCAGCGATGAGCAACAACGCCGCTGCCCAGTTCACGCCGCCAAGCCTGCTGCTGACCACCATCGGCCTGTCGCTGGCGACGTTCATGCAGGTGCTCGACACCACCATCGCCAACGTGGCCTTGCCGACCATTTCCGGCAACCTGGGGGTGAGCTATGAGCAGGGTACCTGGGTTATCACTTCGTTCGCGGTGAGCAACGCCATCGCCTTGCCGTTGACTGGCTGGCTGAGCCGCCGCTTTGGTGAGGTGAAACTGTTCATCTGGGCCACACTGCTGTTCGTGCTGGCTTCGTTCCTGTGCGGTATCGCCCAGTCGATGCCCGAGCTGGTCGGGTTTCGTGTGCTGCAGGGTGTGGTCGCCGGGCCGTTGTACCCGATGACCCAGACGCTGCTGATTGCTGTTTATCCCCCGGCGAAACGGGGGATGGCCCTGGCATTACTGGCGATGGTCACGGTGGTGGCGCCGATTGCCGGGCCAATTCTGGGTGGCTGGATCACTGATAGCTACAGTTGGCCGTGGATCTTCTTCATCAACGTGCCGATCGGCCTGTTCGCTGCCGCGGTGGTGCGTCAGCAGATGCGTACGCGGCCGGTGGTCACCAGTCGTCAACCGATGGACTACATCGGCCTGCTCACGCTGATCATCGGCGTCGGCGCCTTGCAGGTGGTGTTGGATAAAGGCAACGACCTGGACTGGTTCGAGTCATCCTTCATCATCGTCGGCAGCCTGATCTCGGTGGTGTTTCTGGCAGTGTTCGTGATCTGGGAGCTGACCGACCGCCACCCGGTGGTCAATCTACGTTTGTTCGTGCATCGAAACTTCCGCGTCGGCACCATCGTGCTGGTCGGGGGGTATGCCGGGTTCTTCGGTATCAACCTGATCCTGCCGCAGTGGTTGCAGACGCAGATGGGCTACACCGCGACCTGGGCGGGCCTGGCGGTGGCGCCGATTGGCTTGCTGCCGGTGATCATGTCGCCTTTCGTGGGCAAGTATGCGCACCGGTTCGACTTGCGGGTGCTGGCGGGGCTGGCGTTCCTGGCGATCGGTACCAGTTGTTACATGCGCGCGGGGTTCACCAGTGAAGTGGACTTCCAGCATGTGGCCTTGGTGCAGTTGTTCATGGGTATTGGGGTGGCGTTGTTCTTTATGCCGACCTTGAGCATTCTGCTGTCCGACCTGCCGCCGCACCAGATTGCCGATGGTTCTGGGCTGGCGACGTTCCTGCGCACCTTGGGCGGGAGTTTTGCGGCTTCGTTGACGACGTGGATCTGGATTCGCCGGGCGGACCAGCATCATGCCTACCTGAGCGAGAACATCAGCCAGTTCGACCCGGCGACGCGGCATACACTTGAGCAGTTGGGTGGGGCCAGCCCGCAGAGCTATGCGCAACTGGAGCAGATACTCAATGGGCAGGCTTACATGATGTCCACGGTGGACTACTTCACTTTGATGACCTGGGTGTTTGCTGGGTTGATTCTGTTGGTGTGGTTTGCCAAGCCACCGTTTACGGCCAAGGCGGGGCCGGCGTCGGCTGGGCATTGAGCACGTACACGATTAGATTCAAACGCTCTTGCTCTTGCTCTTGCTCTTGCTCTTGCTCTTGCTCTTGCTCTTGCTTCGGCGTTTGCTTCTAAGCGCGTGATAGTCCAGGCGACGATCTGCGTGAATGAATGTTTACTCGGTGTGAAGGCCCACATCCAAGAAGCAAGAAGCAGAGTTTGTCTGTTTTGACCCGGCGCACAGTCCGTTTGCGATGGCGACACTGACTCACCTTTTCGCCCTTACGGCGAGTCACTTTTTGTCAAACGCGACAAAAAGTAACCAAAAAACGCTGCGCTCCCATCATCCGGCCCCTACGCTGCGCTCCGGGGTTCCCCTCACTCCGGCCTTGCTCCCGGGAGGACCGCGCTGCAGGCCCCATCCTGGGGCCCAGCGCTTGACGGGCATCCATGCCCGTCACCTCCCTCCGCAAGGCCTACGTTCGGCCTCCTGAAGTCGCGAAGATCAAGATCAAGATCAAGATCAAGAGCAAGATCAAGAGCCGGAGTGGGGTGGGAATCGGAGGTGGGAGCTGACCTTGGTCATTCCCCTACGTCGCCTTTTCGCCTATTGTCGATCCTCCCTTCCCCAAACGATTGGCACATTCATGGAGAACGTCATCGTCATCACCGGCGGCAGCCGCGGTATCGGCGCCGCCACGGCGTTGCTGGCCGCCCGTCACGGCTACCGCATCTGCATCAATTACCACACCGACGACCAAGCTGCGCAAAACATCCTCGGCCAGGTACGCGCCCTGGGCGCCGAGGCCATTGCCGTGCGCGCCGACGCCAGCGTCGAGGATGAAATCATCCAACTGTTCCAGCGCGTCGACGAAGAACTCGGCCCGGTCACCGCATTGGTCAACAACGCCGGTACCATCGGCCAGCAAAGCCGCGTCGAGGAAATGTCCGAGTTCCGCCTGCTCAAGATCATGAAGACCAACGTCGTCGGCCCCATGCTCTGCGCCAAGCACGCCTTGCTGCGCATGGCGCACCGGCATGGCGGGCAGGGCGGGGCCATCGTCAACGTGTCGTCGATGGCCGCACGGCTTGGTTCACCCAATGAATATGTCGACTATGCAGCCTCCAAGGGCGCGCTCGATACCTTCACCATCGGCCTGGCCAAAGAGGTGGCAGGCGAGGGCGTACGGGTCAATGGCGTACGACCGGGCTATATCCACACCGGTTTCCATGCGCTGTCCGGTGACCCGGATCGCGTCAGCAAGCTCGAACCCGGCTTGCCCATGGGCCGCGGTGGACGCCCCGAGGAAGTGGCCGAGGCCATCCTCTGGCTGCTCTCGGACAAAGCATCCTATTCCACCGGTAGTTTCATCGACCTGAGCGGAGGGCGCTGAACGCGCCCGTCAATCCTCCAGCAGTTCTCGTACCCGCTCGGCCAGCACTTCCAGCTCGAACGGCTTGGTCAGCACCAATGTACCTTGCAGCAACTGGCCGTCGCTGAGCGCCGCGCTTTCGTCGTAGCCAGTGATGAACAACACTTTGATGTCTGGGTAGCGCTCACGGCAGCGTTCGGCCACCTGGCGACCATTCAGGCCGCCCGGCAGGCCGATATCACTCAGCAGCAGGTCTGGCCGTTCGCCACGTTGCAGGTGCGCGAGGGCAGTCGGGCCATTCTCGAAAGCGTCCACTTGGTAGCCCAGCTCCTCCAGCACTTCGCCGACCACCATGCGCAAGGCCGCCTGGTCCTCGATCAGCAGGATTCGCCGTGCCGCCGTGCTGCTTTTTTCAAGTCGCGTGTCGCGGGCCTTGGGCGCTGGGGCTTTGGGTTGCTCATGGTGTCGTGGGAACAGCAGCTCGATTCGTGTACCTTCACCAAGTACGGACAACACGCGCAATTGCCCTCCCGATTGGCGCACGAAGCCGTAAGTCATCGACAACCCCAGGCCGGTGCCCTGGCCGATAGGTTTTGTGGTGAAAAACGGGTCGACTGCGCGCTCCGCCACTTCGGCCGACATGCCTTTACCGTTGTCGACGATGCTTAGCCGCACGTACTCGCCGGCAGGTATCTCCAATGCCTGGGCCTGCGCTTCGTCAATTTGCAGGTTGTCGCCGATGATGTCGATCAAACCACCCGCAGGCATGGCGTCGCGGGCGTTGATGCAAATGTTGAGCAGGGCACTTTCCAGTTGTGGCGGGTCGATGAAGGTCGGCCACAGCTGGCTGGCGAACTGGCTGTTCAGGGTAATTTCCGGGCCTATGGTGCGGCGCAGCAACTCTTCCATGCCGGCCACCAATGTGGCCACCTGCGTGGAGCAGGGTTGCAGGGTCTGCTGGCGGGAGAACGCCAGCAGCCGGTGCACCAGCGAAGAGGCCAGCTGCGCCGAGCCGCTGGACAGCTCCAGCAACGGCTCCAGGGCGTCGAAGCGTGATTGGTCCAGGCGTTGGCGCATCAGTTCCTGAGCGCCGAGTATGCCGCCCAGCAAGTTGTTGAAGTCGTGGGCGATGCCGCCGCTGAGCTGGCCCACGGCTTCCATCTTCTGCGCTTGACGAAGGGCTTCTTCGGCCTTGGCCAAGCGATCCTGCTCTTGCACCCGCTCAGTGATGTCGTAGGCGAACAGAAAGGCCCCTTGTATTTCTCCTTCATGGTCGCGCAGGGCGTTGAAGCGCAGCTCGTAATGGCGCGCCAGGGGCTCCTTGCCGAAGGTGCCGACTTCTACGAACTGCTCACCCGCCAGGGCGCGCTTCCACAAGGTCAGGTTCAGCGCCTGACCGTGAAGCCCATCATCTATCAGATCTGTCAGGCAATCGCCGATTTCCGGGGTTTTCCCAAACAGCAGCTGGAAATCAAGCTTGGCCTGGCGGTTGATGGCCAGCCAGCGCATGTCGTTGTCGAGCACATGCACATTGACCACACTGTGGTCGACCAACTCTGCAAACAAGCGTCGCTCTGCCAGTGCCATGTTCACGCGTTGCTCGAGCTCTTCGTTCAGGCGCTGCAGGGCTTGCTCCGCACGCCGGCGTTCGGTCACGTCCTTGAACAACACGGCTACCTGACGCTTTTCGGCTGGCTCTACGCGAAAAGTGGTTACTGATAGCACATGGCCGGTGGCGACCAGCTCCTGCTCGAAGTGCAGGGGGTCGCCGGTACGAAGTACAGCGCCATAGCGCGCCACCCAGTCATCGGCCTCGTCAGGCACCATCTCGCGCAGCTTCTGCCCGACCACGTTGGGAATACCAGCGTGCTTGGCGTAGGCCGCGTTGGCCAGCACATGCACATAGTCACTCAACGGACCGTGCGGGCCGTCGAAGAATTCGATGATGCAAAAGCCTTCGTCCATGGTGTCGAACAACGACCGGTAAAAGCCCTGATCATGGTCTTGAAGGCTGGCAAGACGTGCTTCCAATAGTGCGTTCTGCCGTTGCAGAGCTTCGACTTGTTGACGCAGGGAGAGCAGGTCGCGGGAGGGCATGCCGTTGTCCGACAAAAAGAGGAGAAGCAAACTTTAACGTGTTCACCTGCTGGCGGATAGACGATCAGCGCTGCGGCGGCGCAATACCCAGCAAGCGGTTTACCCGACTGCAGAAGCTCTGCAGGTCGAACGGTTTGGACAGCAGCTCGGTGCGGCTGTCGGGACGGGTACTGGGCGGGAGCTCGGCAGCGTCATAGCCGGTGATCAGCAATACCGGGGCGTTGGCCTGAAACCCTTGAAACGCCTCTGCCAGCTGATAACCGTCGATACCTCCGGGTAGGCCGACATCTGTGATGAGCAAGTCCGGTAGCGGGCCCGCATGCAGCGCCTCAAGTGCCGGGCGGCCAACGTCGAAAGCCTGTACTTCATGGCCAAGTTCAGTCAGTACTTCGACGAGCACCAAGCGCATGGCGGACTGGTCCTCCACTAGCATGACCCGCTGCACACGGGGGGCGGAAAGCACAACACAGGTTGTGGCTGGCACAGGTGGGTTGTCGGCACTGATGTACTCTTCCTGAGGAAAATACAGGTGAATGCACGTGCCTTGCCCAGCCACGCTTTCGATCTGCAACTGCCCGCCGGACTGGCGGACGAAGCCATAGACCATGGACAGCCCCAGGCCGGTACCTTGTCCGAGCGGTTTGGTGGTGAAGAAGGGTTCAAGGGCTCGCTGCATCACTTCGTTGGACATGCCCATGCCGGTATCGGTGACGCGAATGTGCAAATACCGCCCTGCGGGCAGGTCCAGTTGCCCGGCCTCGGCCACAGCAAGGTCACTGTTTGCACACGAGATGCTGAGGATACCGCCCAAGGGCATGGCATCTCGGGCATTGATGCACAGGTTCAGCAAGGCATTTTCCAGTTGCTGCGGATCGATGCGAATCTGCCACAGTCCGGCCAATGTCTGGTCGTGGAAATCAATGTGAGGACCGGTAGAACTGGCGATCAAGTCTTGCATACCGGCAACCAAGCACTGCACATCGATGGGTTGCGGCATCAGCGTTTGCTGGCGCGAGAAGGCCAGTAGGCGCTGTACCTGCGTGGCGGCGCGTATCGTGGTGTTGCGGCAAAGTTCCAGCATGCGCGCGGTGTCGGCGTGGCGTTGTTCGCGCAAGCGCTGCTCGGCCAGTTCCAGCGCACCTAGCAGGCTGCCCAGCAGGTTATTGAAGTCGTGGGCAATACCACCGGTCAACTGGCCGACCGCTTCCATTTTTTGCGACTGACGCAACGCTTCCTCGGCCTGGCGCAGGCGTTGCTGTTCGGCCGTGCGCTCGGTGATGTCATAGGCGAACATGTAGCCGCCCTGGATGCGTTGCTGAATATCGAGCAACGGATGGCAACGGATTTCGTAATGGCGTGGTGCGTCAACGGGCCCGAGGGTGATGGTGTCGATGAACGCTTCGCCGGCCATTACGCGCGGCCATACCGGGGCCAGACGGTCCATGATGTCGGGTTGGTTGGTCAGAAACTGCGATACGTGGTCGCCAATCTGCGGTACGAAACCTCGGTAACGTTCGAAGGTTTCGCGTGCCGTACGGTTGATGGCCACCAGGCGCATCTTGCGGTCGGCAGCGAATACATTGGCCAGGCTGCTGTCGAGCAGTTCGCCCAGCAGCTTGATGTGTGCTTGTGAGGTGTCTTCGCGCTCTGCCAGGCGCGCCTCCAGCTCTGCGACACGCGCTTGCAACTGGATAATCGACGGAGGCGCGTCTGGTTGCATGGCGAGGGCCCGATGAACGGATCGAGCAACTATAGTCGCCCCTCGGGCCAGTCGCTATCAAAACGAGCGAATGATCCGCCCAAGGGTTTCCATGGCCCGCTCGGCACCGTCGTGCCAGGGGCTGCCGTAGTTCAGGCGGATGCAGTTGCCGAAGCGCCGGGTGGGTGAAAAGATTGGCCCGGGAGCGATACTGATCCCTTGCGCCAAGGCCATGTGGAACAGCTTGAGGGCGTCCATTTGCTCGGGCAGTTCCAGCCATAGGAAGTAGCCGCCAGAGGGCTGGCTGACCCGCGTCTGCGCCGGGAAGTGGCGCGCGATGGCCGCCAGCATGTTGGCCTGCTGGCCTTCCAGGGCGTAGCGCAGTTTGCGCAGGTGGCGGTCGTAGCCGCCGTGTTGCAGGTAGTCGGCGATGGCCGCCTGGGCCGGCATCGAGGCACACAACGAAGTCATCAGTTTCAGCCGCTCGATCTTCTGCGCAAAGCGCCCGGCGGCCACCCAGCCAATGCGATAGCCCGGTGCCAGGCTTTTGGCGAACGAACCGCAGTGCATGACCAGGCCTTGGGTGTCGAAAGCCTTGGCTGGCTTGGGCGCCTGTTGCGAGTAGTACAGCTCGGCGTACACGTCGTCTTCGATCAACGGCACCTGATGGCGTGTCAGCAACTCAACCAAAGCCTGCTTCTTGGCTTCTGGCATGCTCGCACCCACCGGGTTCTGGAAGTTGGTCATGCACCACACGGCTTTAACCGGGTGCTTCTCCAGGGTTTGCGCAAGTACCCCCAGGTCCATGCCCTCGCGCGGGTGCACCGGAATCTCCACGGCCTTGAGCTTGAGCCGCTCCAGCACCTGCAGGCAGGCATAGAAGGCGGGGGCTTCGATCGCGACCAGGTCACCCGGCTGGGTCACTGCCTGCAGGCACAGGTTCAAGGCTTCCAGCGCACCGTTGGTGATCAGCAGCTCTTCCATGGGCAACATCAGCCCGCCGACCATGTAACGCAGTGCGATTTGCCGGCGCAGCTGCGGGTTGCCCGGCGACAGGTCAGTCACCACCATGCGCGGGTCCATGCTGCGGCTGGCGCTGGCCAGCGAGCGCGACAAGCGTTGCAGGGGGAACAGCTCGGGGCTGGGGAAGGCCGAGCCGAACGGTATGGTGTTGGGGTCTTTGATCGAGTCGAGGATGGAGAACACCAACGCGCTGACGTCCACGTCGGTAGACTCGCTGACCGGCTGCAGCGCCTGCGGCTCGCTGAACTGGCGCGGAGCGTGGGCGTTGACGAAATACCCGGAGCGCGGCCGGGCGCGAATCAACCCGCGCCGCTCCAGCAGGTAATAGGCCTGGAACACAGTAGACGGGCTGACCCCGTGGGTCTGGCTGGCGTAGCGCACCGAAGGCACGCGCTGGCCGGGGCCCAGCACCCCGGAGCGAATCAGTTCGGCAATGTCGTCGGCGAAGCGTTCGTAGCGTTTCATTCTGGCCTTCTGTCGAAGCCTGGCAGGCAAGGTGGCGTCAGTGTAAGGGATCAACGGTTCATGGGGGCGACGAAGCGACTGTGCGCCACGCTACGGATAGCGGGGTCGTCACGTTCGCTGATTTCAAAACTCAGCGTCTGCGAGCTGCTGGTCGGGCGTTCGGCGAGCATTGCCACCGACACCGGCAATTCGCTCATTTCACCCGCAGGGATGACCAATGCGGTGTTGCCCTGCAAGGCAAAGCCGTCGGCGTCCACCAGGCGCAGCTCATAATGCTGGGTACGTTCGGTCTTGTTGATGACCTTGAGCAGGTAGATGTTCTCGATCTGGCCCAGGGCGTTTTCACGGAACAGGCCGCGGTCCTTGATCACATCCAGCGACACCATCGGGCGCAACTGCAAGGCCACCACCAGCGCCCCGATCATCACCACCAGTGCAGCGGCGTAGCCCAGCAGGCGCGGGCGTAGCCAGTGAGTGGTACCGCCTTGCAGGCTGTGCTCGGACTTGTAGCCAATCAGGCCGCGGGCGTAACCCATCTTGTCCATCACCCCGTCACAGGCGTCTATGCACGCGGCGCAACCGATGCAGGCCATCTGCAAGCCATCGCGAATGTCGATGCCGGTGGGGCACACCTGCACGCACAAGGTGCAATCGATGCAGTCGCCCAAGCCCTGAGCTTGAACGTCACTGCCTTTCTTGCGGGGGCCACGGGTTTCGCCACGACGCGGGTCATAGGCGACTGCCAGGGTGTCCTTGTCGAACATCACGCTCTGAAAGCGCGCATACGGGCACATATGCAGGCACACGGCATCGCGCAGCAGGCCGGCGTTGATGTAGGTGGCGGCCGTGAAGAACAGAACCCAGAACAACGCCACGCCACCCAGTTGCAGGGTGAACAGCTCTGCAGCCAGTGGCCGGATCGGGGTGAAGTAACCGACGAAGGTCAGCCCGGTGACTACGCCAATGGCCAGCCACAGGCTGTGCTTGAGCGTGCGGCGCGCCAGTTTGTTCAGGCTCCAGGGCGCGGCGGCCAGCTTGATGCGTTGGTTACGGTCACCCTCGGTCACCTTTTCGCACCACATGAACAGCCAGGTCCAGGTACTTTGTGGGCAGCTGTAACCGCACCATACGCGCCCGGCATAGACGGTGATGGCAAACAAGCCAAAGGCGCAGATGATCAGCAGCGCTGACAGCAGGATGAAGTCCTGTGGCCAGAACGTGGCGCCGAAGATATGGAATTTACTGTTGCCCAGGTCCCACAGCACGGCCTGGCGGCCGTTCCAGTTCAGCCAGGCGGTGCCGAAGAACAGCACGAACAGGGCGCCGGCAAAGCCGATGCGCAGGTTGCGGTACAGCCCGGTGAAGCTGCGGGTATGGATGCCGCTGTCGGTGCGTCGCGGTTGGGGGCTGGCTGGGGCGGTGGCGATCTCTGTAAAAGGGATTCTATCGTTCATGGCTCGGTGCTCATCAGGCCTCGATCAGGCATGAGCACTATGGCCTTGAACCTGTTATCAGCACAGGTTCAGGTTTTGCGATAAAAACCATATCAGATTTACCGCTTGGCCCCGCCAGGCCTTAGATTACCGAGCCTGGCACGCTAGCCTTCAGATGCCTGCGGCTATCCACCGCACCCGCCACGGTGAGTGCGTCGGCCTCGGCTTCAGTGATCGGCACACGCTGGCCCGCAAGCAGGGCCACCGACATATGCAACTGTTCGTCGGTGATGATTTCGATATCAGGGCCTTCACCTTCGATGCGCAGGTCTTCGCCGATCAGTGTGCAACGGCGCGTGGTTTCGTCGACTTCAATGGGCATGGGGTGGTCCTCCTGGGGGGGGTTACAGGGTGGACCGCGGTTTGGGGCTGGTTGCTGCATCGGCAGGCTGAGCGGCACTTTGCCCTGTGTGCAGAGGTCAACCATGCAAGCACGATGTTCAGGCAGGGGGCACCACCGCGATGGACGTCATCTGGCAAGCAATCCAGGCCGAGTTCGCCGATGTCACCGATGAGCGCGAGGTTACACAAATCCTTGTGCGCCTGCTGATGGCTGCGGTACTTGGCGCCGTGCTGGGATTCGAGCGTGAACACAAAGGCAAGTCTGCCGGGGTGCGTACCCATATGCTGGTCTCGCTGGGGGCCGCCTTGTTCGTGCTGGCACCCAGTATGGCCGGGGCTGACGAGCAAGCGTTGAGCCGGGTGATCCAGGGCATCGTCGCCGGGATCGGCTTTCTGGGGGCGGGCACCATCCTCAAGGGTAATGGCCAGGACACCAGCCATGTGAAAGGCCTGACTACTGCGGCCGGGTTGTGGATGACAGCAGCCATCGGTACAGCAGCTGGCATGGGCCGCGAAGCCACGGCACTGATCAGCACGGTACTGGCCCTGTTGGTACTGGGCACGATGCCGTTACTGGTAGAGAAGGTCGAAGGGCAGGATGAGGAGAAGCAGAAGGAGGAAGAGGGCAGGAAGCACTGAGGGGAGCCGAAGCTCCCCTCAAAGCGTTGTTGCCTGCTCTTTTTTTATTATTGGGACCGGCCTATTGTTGTTTTTGTCGGCTTGTCCTGGTGTCGCGGGCGACCCCCATGCGGGGTCAAGAGCAAACGTATTTTTTTGAGCGCTGACCTGCTTTCATCATGGCTGATCCGAACCTGGCTGCTGCTACCTTGAGGTAGTTTTATTGTTCTGTGCCAGACCGCGGGGCGTACCCCTGAAAAGCGTGTCGACTCCAAAAAAATCTGCTTGCTACGCCTCTGCCGTGTTGTTCTTGTTATGTCAGAGCCGTTACCTGTTGTTTTTATTGGGTGTCACATTTTTTTTGTTGTTGTACCGAAGATATAGCAGGGTGCGTGCCAACTTTTACAAACCCTTTAAAATCAAGCACTTAGCTTTTTTCGTCAAAACCGCTTGGCCTGAAATTTTGTCGATTTGTTTCCCTGTTACCCGATTTTTTGCTGTGAAACGTGGGGGCGGTAACACTTCACCCACACGTATGTGACACCCGTGTGACTTATTGCGCGCTGCGCGCCCGTGCTACCCGCGACCCGTTGTCGCGGCCCAGCACGCTGCTGATGCGCTGGCCGGCGGCGATCAGCCGGCCCAGGTCGATGCCGGTTTCAATACCCAGCCCTTGCAGCAGGTACACCACGTCTTCACTGGCGATGTTGCCGGTAGCGCCCTTGGCGTAAGGGCAACCGCCCAACCCGGCCACCGAGCTGTCGAACACGCTGATGCCTTCAAGCAGGCTGGCATAGACGTTGGCCAGGGCCTGGCCATAAGTGTCATGGAAGTGCCCGGCCAGTTGCTCGCGCGGTACTTGCGCCGAGACCACCTCGAACAGGCGGCGGGTGTCGCCGGCGGTGCCGGTGCCGATGGTGTCGCCCAGCGAGACCTCGTAGCAGCCCATGTCGTGCAGGGCGCGAGCCACCGGGGCCACCTGCTCGGCACTGACCTTGCCCTCATAAGGGCAGCCGAGCACGCACGACACATACCCACGCACGCGCACACCATGGCTGCGCGCAGCTTCCATGATGGGCTCGAAGCGTTTGAGGCTGTCACTGATCGAGCAATTGATGTTGCGCTGCGAGAACGCTTCGGAGGCCGCAGCGAAAACCGCCACTTCTTTCACCCCGGCAGCCAGGGCGTCCTCGAAGCCGCGCAGGTTCGGCGCCAGCGCTGCATAGGTCACGCCTGGGCGTTGCTGAATGCCGGCGAACACCTCGGCAGAGCCGGCCATCTGCGGCACCCACTTGGGCGAGACGAAACTGCCCACTTCGATATAGGCCAGGCCTGCTTCGGTGAGGTCGTCAACCAGTCGCACCTTGTCGGCGACACTGATGGGCTGGGCTTCGTTCTGCAGGCCGTCGCGGGGGCCTACTTCGACCAGGCGGACGTGTTTGGGCAAGGACATGGCGGGTTTCCTGTGGCGTTCAGCGGTTGTCTTTGTTGTTCAGGGTGGCGGCCAGGGCTTGTTCGCAGCGCTCCTGGGCGGTGTCCAGTTCCAGTTGCATCTGGTGAATGTCGAGCATCTGCTGCTCCAGCTGGGCACGACGCTCGGCGATTTTCGCCAGCATGCTGTTGAGCTGCTTGAGGTTGCCGCTGGTGGGGTCGTACAGCTCGATCAGCTCGCGGCACTCGGCCAAAGAAAAGCCGATGCGCTTGCCGCGCAGGATGAGCTTCAGGCTGACCTTGTCGCGCGGCGAGTAGATACGCTCCAGGCCACGGCGCTCTGGGCTCAACAGGCCCTGTTCCTCGTAGAAGCGAATCGCGCGGGTGGTGATGTCCAGCTCGCGGGACAGGTCGGAGATGCTGTAGGTCTGGGTGCTCATGCTGGGGCTCGGCGTGGGGTATGCGGCTATCCTGAAGGCAGGTTGACGTATACGTCAAGCAGGCGGCTGCAAATCAGTCAGGCTGCCCCGATCGCCGATATCCATTGGGCGTCTGCCCGCTCAAACGCTTGAACCACCGCGCAAAGTAAGTCGGGTCGGTGAACCCCAGGCTATCCGATAACTGCCCGATGCTCATCCGCGTGTAAATCAGGTTACGCCGAGCCTCCAGCAACAAACGCTGGTGCACAACCTGCAGCGCAGTCTGGCCACTGAGCGCCCGGCACAGCTGGTTAAGCTGCAAGCTCGGTACATTCAGCCGCGCGGCAAAATCCTCTACCGACAGATGCTCGCGATAATGCGCTTCAACCAGGCGCAAATACTGCCCCAGCAACAGGCGGTCACGCTCATCGCGGTTACGTGGCGCTTGCCCCAACTGTTGGCGGCGGCTGATCCATACCATAAGCGCGGTAACCAATGCTTCAAGCATTGCCGCGCGCGCCGGGGCATTGCCCTGGTACTCCTGCTGCAGGGTGTCGATCAGGCTGCGCAGGTGCACGCGCTCATGCCCCAGCGGGTAACAGGCAGGTTGTGCCAGCACGGTCAGTGGCGCACCCAGGCGTTGTTCCAGATTCGCTACCAGCGCAGTGCCGAAGGTCAGCACGTAGCCCTGGATATCGGCGCTGAAGCGAAAGCCATGCACGGTCATCGGCGGTACCACCTGGATCGCCGCCTCATCGATGGCACTGCGCACCCCCTCGATCTCCACCTGGGCCTGGCCGCGCTGCACATACAGCAGTTGGAACAGCTCGGCATGCTGGTGCGGCTTGATCTCCCAGTGGTGCAGGCGGCTGCGTGCCGGGATCGATTCGCAATGCATCAGGTCAGTGCCGGGCCACGCCTGGTTTTCGCCATACAGCTTGAACAACGGGACGCCGGGGAGGGTGGATTTCATCTGGGCTGACCTGTCCGTTAATCGAACGTTTTTTGTAAAAGTGCAGGTTTTGCATGGAATAGCACAGTTAACTGGCGTTTTTTGCCAGTAAAAATGCAAGGGCAAACCCTAACAGCAGATGCGGGCCCACTGCCAGTCCTGGGCCGGCATCGTCCGAACAAGAGATAACAACAATGAAAACTCAGGTTGCAATTATTGGTGCAGGTCCATCGGGCCTGCTGCTGGGCCAGCTGCTGCACAAGGCCGGTATCGATAACGTCATCCTCGAACGCCAGACGGCCGAATATGTCCTTGGCCGCATCCGCGCCGGGGTGCTGGAGCAAGGTACTGTCGACCTGTTGCGCGAAGCCGGAGTCTCAGAACGCATGGACCGCGAGGGCCTGGTGCACGAAGGTGTCGAGCTGCTGGTTGGCGGGCGCCGCCAACGCCTGGACCTCAAGGCCCTCACCGGCGGCAAGACGGTGATGGTCTATGGGCAGACCGAAGTCACCCGTGATCTTATGCAGGCCCGTGAAGCCAACGACGCGCCAATCATCTATTCAGCCAGCAATGTCCAGCCGCACGAACTGAAGGGCGAGAAGCCGTATCTCACCTTCGAAAAAGACGGCCAGGTGCATCGGGTGGACTGTGACTATATCGCCGGCTGTGACGGCTTCCACGGCGTCTCTCGGCAAAGCATTCCCGAGGGCGTGCTGAAACAGTACGAGCGGGTTTACCCGTTTGGCTGGCTGGGCCTGCTGTCGGACACCCCACCGGTCAACCACGAGTTGATCTATGCCCACCACGAGCGAGGTTTCGCGTTGTGCAGCCAACGCTCGCAAACCCGCAGCCGCTACTACCTGCAGGTACCTTTGCAGGACCGGGTCGAAGCATGGTCTGACGAGCGTTTCTGGGACGAGCTGAAAGCCCGTTTGCCAGCCGACGTAGCGGCAGACCTGGTTACGGGCCCAGCCCTGGAAAAAAGCATTGCGCCACTGCGCAGCCTGGTGGTAGAGCCGATGCAGTATGGCCACTTGTTCCTGGTGGGTGACGCCGCGCACATCGTCCCGCCTACCGGCGCCAAAGGCCTTAACCTGGCCGCTTCGGACGTCAACTACCTGTACCGCATTCTGCTCAAGGTATACCGCGAAGGGCGCACTGACCTGTTGCAGCAGTACTCGCCGCTGGCCTTGCGCCGGGTATGGAAAGGCGAGCGCTTCAGCTGGTTCATGACCCAGCTGCTGCATGATTTCGGTAGCCACAAGGATGCCTGGGACAAGAAGATGCAGGAGGCTGACCGCGAGTATTTCCTGACCTCGCCAGCGGGGCTGGTGAACATTGCCGAGAACTATGTGGGGCTGCCGTTCGAAGAAGTGGTGTGATTTCTAAGGGGCGCTTTGCGCCCCAGCATTTCAACGCCAGGCTTTACTCGTGGGCCAGCAGCATCTCCATCTGCCGATACCCCCGCTGCCGCGCATGCTCCAGCGCGGTCACCCCGTCCTTGTCGGCAATCTGCCGATCCGCCCCGGCCGCCAGCAACCGCCGCACGATCTCCACATGCCGCGGCCCGCCATCGCCCAGCACCACGGCCTCCATAAGCGCGGTCCAGTGCAGCCGGTTAAGGTGGTTCACGTCAACGCCGGCATCAATCAACATTTGCACGGTCTCGACATGCCCGCGCTCGGCAGCCGGAATCAGCGCGGTGCCGCCGTAACGATTGGTGCTCTTGAGGTCCGCCCCGTGGCGCAGGGTCAGCCGCAGGATGTCGTTCAGGCCCCGGGCGCCAGCATACAGGTAGGGGCTGTCGTCGATGTTGTCCTTGGCATTCACATCGGCCCCGGCTTCGATCAGGGCTTTCGCCGCCGCCAGCTGGTTGCCGTGGGTCGCCACCAGCAGGGCAGTGCGCCCTTGCTCATCACGGCTGTCCAGCCGGGCACCTTGCCCCAGCAATTGTTGCAAAGTGCGCACGTCATCGTGGCGGGCGGCGTTGTGCAGGCGGTTGTCCACAGTGCGGGTCTCGGCGTGGGTGGCAAGGCTGGTGCACAGGGCAAACAGCGTCGCGGCAATTGATAAACGCATGGGCGGGCTCCTTATCGACCTGGCTACATCCTAGAAAAATCGCGGCAAGGCTTGAAGTTAACTTTGCGCATGACCGACAGTGCCTGGCTGAATAGTTGAAGGCAGGAAGCAAGACGATGAAATTTTCTACGCCGCTGATGAGCGCTCTGTGCCTGGTGGCTGCCAGTGGCTGGGCCTGTGCCGACCAGGTGCTGCCCGCACCACCGGAGCTGGCCTCTGGTTACCGCAGCGGGCTGCAGCCGGTGCACGCCAGCCGGCACATGGCCGCTGCCGCCAACCCGCTGGCCAGTGAAGCGGGGCGGGCGATATTGCGTGCCGGGGGCAGTGCGATTGACGCTGCCATCGCCATGCAGATGGTGCTGACCCTGGTCGAACCCCAGTCCAGTGGCATTGGCGGCGGGGCGTTCATCTTGTATTGGGACGGCAGGCGCGTACAGGCATTCGACGGTCGCGAGGCTGCGCCGGCGGCGGTGACAGAGAAGCTGTTCCTGCAAGCCGACGGTACACCGATGCCGTTCCGGGCAGCGCAGATTGGTGGCCGTTCGGTCGGCGTGCCAGGGGTGCTACGTGCCTTGAAACTGGCCCACGATCAACACGGTAAGCTGCCTTGGCGCGACCTGTTCGCCCCGGCCATTGCCCTGGCACGCAACGGTTTCGCGGTTTCCGAGCGCCTGCACACGTTGCTGGCCGGGGACCCCTACATTGGCCGTTCACCCGCAATGGCTCGCTATTTTCTGGATGAACAGGGCAAGCCGCTGGCAGTGGGCACAACACTGCGAAACCCTGAGTTGGCCTACACCTTCGAGCGGATCGCGGCAGAAGGCCCCGAGGCGTTCTACAGCGGTGAAATTGCCGAAGCCATTGTGGCCAAGGTGCGCAGCCATGCCAATGCGGGTTACCTGTCGCTGCAGGACTTGCAGCAGTATCAGGCCAAGGAGCGCGAGCCGGTGTGTGGCCCTTACAAAGCCTGGCGAATATGCGGCATGCCGCCGCCATCGTCGGGCGGGGTGACGGTGCTGCAGACCTTGGGCATGCTCGAAGCCGTGCAACGCGCTGCGCCCCAGCGCGACCTGGCAGCGCTGCGTCCGCTGGCCACCTCGTCCCCGGCCCGGCTGGAGGCACCGCCACTGGCCGTGCATCTGATTGCCGAGGCCGAACGCCTGGCCTATGCCGACCGCGCCCAGTACCTGGCTGACAGCGACTATGTGCCGGTCCCGGTCAAGGCCCTGACCGATCCCGCCTACCTGGCCAGCCGCGCCGCCTTGATCGGTGAATACAGCATGAAGCGTGCACTGCCGGGCCGGCCGCAAGGCGCGGACCTGGCCCTGGCGCCTGACCGCTCGCCATTGCGCATTTCCACGTCGCACCTCAGTGCCGTGGATGACAGTGGGCAGGCCTTGGCCATGACCAGCTCGGTGGAGGCCGCATTCGGTTCGCACCTGATGGTCAAAGGCTTCCTGCTCAACAATCACCTGACCGACTTTTCCTTCACCCCCCAAGAGCACGGCAAGCCGGTGGCCAACCGGGTGCAGCCGGGCAAGCGGCCACTGTCGGCCATGGCGCCGACCTTGGTGTTCTCGCGTGCCTCTGGCGAGCTTGTGGCCAGCCTCGGCTCGCCGGGCGGTTCTCAGATCATTGGTTACGTGAACAAGGCGCTGGTCGGCCTGCTGGATTGGCAGCTCGACCCGCAGCAGGCCGCCGGCCTGCCCAACTTCGGCAGCCGCAATGCGGGTACCGAAGTGGAAGCAGGGCTGGCCAGCTCGTCGCTGATCCGCCAGTTGGCGGCCTGGGGACACGACGTGACACCGATGACCATGACCAGCGGCATGCAGATCATCCAGCGCAGTGGCGAGGGTTGGTCAGGTGGTGCCGACCCTCGGCGGGAAGGTGTGGCCCTTGGCGACTAGCCGTGATAGAACGCAGGTTCGCCATTCAGTAGTTGAATACCAAGATGTCTATCAGCGTGAAATCGAATAGGGCTCTGTTCGACCTCGACCTGCTGCGCGCCATTGTCGTGGTGGCCGATTGCGGCAGCTTCACCACCGCTGCCGCGCGCCTGCATTCGACCCAGTCGACGATCAGCCAGAAGGTGCGCCGCCTGGAAGACATGGTCGGCCACCGCCTACTGGTACGCGGCAACCGTGATGTGCTACCGACCGATGCCGGGCAAACCCTGCTCGGCTATGCCCGGCACATGCTGGCGCTGAACGACCAGATGCTCGAGGCCCTGGCCGGGGCGATGGTGGGTACCACCGTGCGCCTTGGCGTGCCCGAGGACTTCGTTGGCGGGCGTACCACCAATGCGTTGTCGGCCTTCAGCCGGCTGCAGCCACAGGTGAAGCTGGAAGTGACCAGTGGCTTGTGCCGGGACCTCAGCCAGGCCTACGACAATGGTGAACTTGACCTGGTGCTGCTCAAGCAGCGGCGCAACACCCGCGAGGGCGTGGCCTGCTGGCCAGAGCGCCTGCAATGGATCGACAGCGCGCGTACGCCCGCCTTCGAGCTCGACCCGATCCCGCTGGTGACCTTCCCGCCACGCGGCCTGTACCGCGAAGACATGATCAACGCGATCGAAGGCATGGGCCGACGCTGGCGTATCAGCTTCACCAGTTCCAGCCTCAGTGGCATCCAGGCCGCGGTCGCCGATGGCATGGGCGTGAGCCTGCTGCCACCAAGGGCGGCCACTGGTGAGCACCGGGTGCTGGGGGCAGGGCAAGGGCTGCCGGAGGTCGACAGCTATGAGATCGTCATCGTCCACCGGCCGACGGCAGATGTGATGGTCAAGGCGTTGGCCGAGGTGATGACGCAGCTATTGGCAGGTGGTGGCATCTGACGCGGCCTGACGATCTGACGCGGTCGCTGTAGGAGCGGCCTTGTGTCGCGAAAGGGCTGCAAAGCAGCCCCAGAATTTCAGCGGTGGTGCACAAGTTGCTGGGGCCGCGTGGCGGCCCTTTCGCGACACAAGGCCGCTCCTACACCGACCGCGTCAACCAGCACCAAGGCCGCGAGTCATCCGGCGCAGGTGTACGCCGCAGCCAGGCGGGGCGACAGGTGAATGCCGGCAATCATGCAGCGCACCGAGCCGCCGGCCATCTCGATGGTCGGCACGTCCAGTGGCACCAGCCGCGCCGAGCGTTCGATGCGTTGGCGTTGCTCGGCGTTCAGGCTGTCGAAGGCCTTGCGTGACAGCGCCAGAATGCGCCCGTCACGCCCGGACAGTTCGATGGCATTGCCGGCAAACTGGCTGATTTGCTGGTTGCTCAGGTCGATCACATCGCGCCCCGATTCAATCAGGCGCATGCGCACTTCCTCGGCTCGCGCCTTGTTGGTGAAGGTGCCGAAGCCTACCAGGGCAAACTCGGTCGCCACGCACATCAGCACATTGGTGTGGTAGATCGGCGTGCCTTGTTCATCGGCCGTGTCGAACACCATCGGCTCAAAGTTGAAGTGTGTGCTGAAACGTTCGAGAGCAATCGGGTCGGCGCGGTTGGAACGCGCGGTGTAGGCCACCCGTGACAGGTGGTCGAACACCATGGCGCCGGTCCCTTCGAGGAACAGTTCGTCCTGCTCCAGCCCTGAATAGTCGATGACATCCTGTACGCGGTACTCATGCTTGAGCATTTCGATCACATCGGTGCGCCGCTCGCGGCGGCGGTTGCGCGAGTACATCGAGTAGATCGCGATGTGCCCTCCGGGGTGGGTGGAGAACCAGTTGTTGGGGAATACCGAGTCAGGGGTATTGAGTTCGCCGAAGTCGTCGAACAGGTGTACCCGTACGCCTTCGGCCTCAAGGCGACCGACGGCCTGGGTGACTTCATCACGTGCCACCTCGGCCAGCGCTTGTGCGGCGAGGCTCGGGTGGCTGCGTTGAAACGAGTTGTCGGCTGCGGTCTCTGGGTTGGGGGTGAAGGCATGTGGCCGGACCATGACCACGGCTGCAGGTGCTTGAATCGAACGCGTTGGAAATGCCATGTGGGAATACCGGGTTGGGAGCAGGGTCAGGCAACGCGTCGGATGCGGCTTTTGCCCGCGCGGCCGCGGGTATGGCTGAACAGGTCTTTCGGGTCGTCTTCTACCCATGGCACCAGGTCGATCTTCGCGCCCATGCCGCGCTTTTCAGCCTGCTGTAGTACGTACCGTAGTACGGTGTAGTCTTCCAGGGCGAAGCCCACCGAATCGAACACGGTGACTTGGCTGTCGCTTTGGCGGCCCTCGCTTTCACCGCGCAGCACGCGCCACAAATCGATCACCGGGAAGTCTGCCGGCAACTGCTGGATGTCACCTTCGACACGGGTTTGCGGTTCGTACTCGACGAACACTCGGGCCTTGCGCAGTACATCGGCGTGCAGCTCGGTCTTGCCTGGGCAGTCACCACCCACAGCGTTCAGGTGCATGCCGGGTTCGAGCATGTCGGGGGTGATGATGGTGGCGTAGGCCTTGTCGGCGGTCACCGTGGTGATGATGTCCACGCCTTTCACCGCTTCGGCCACCGAGCCGGCCCGGCGGATGGTCAGGCCACTGTATTCCTTGAGGTTGGCGATCAGCTTGGCGGTGGCCAGCGGGTCGGTGTCGTAGGCTACGATTTCTTCGATGCCCAGGTGCTTGTGGAAGGCCAGTGCCTGGAACTCGCTTTGTGCGCCGTTGCCAATCAACGCCATCTTGCGCGAATTGGGCCGGGCCAGTGCCTGGGCTGCCATCAGCGATGTCGCAGCGGTGCGCAGGGCGGTGGCGATGGTCAGCTCGGACAGCAGCACCGGGTAACCGGTGTCGACATCGGCCAGCACGCCGAAGGCCATGACCGTATGCAGGTCGCGGGCCGTGTTGGCCGGGTGGCCGTTGACGTATTTGAAGGCATAGCGGCTGTTGTCGGCGACCGGCATCAGTTCAATTACACCCACTTCCGAATGGCTGGCAACTCGCGCAGACTTGTCAAACTCCTGCCAGCGTTTGAAGTCTTCGCGAATGGCTGCCGCCAGTTCACCAATGAAGGGCGCTACGCCAATGTCATGTACCAAGTCCGACATGGTTGGAACATCAATGAAATACGTCATGCTCTTGCACCTTGTTATTGCGCGGTCACCCCTGTACTTCCGGGTGCACGCTTGAGATTGTTGAAGTGGCGTGAACATTTTGATGAAAGGTTGCGTCAATCGGAAGAATGCAGGTTGCCAGTTTTGTCAACTTTCTAGACAATCTGCCACCCCAAAGTAGCAATCTGATTATTTGGCAGGCCTATGGACACTATTGATCGGGAACTGATTGCACTGTTGCGGGACAATGCACGCACCCCCGTGCTGACCCTGGCAAAGAAGCTCAAGGTGGCACGGGCAACCGTGCAAAACCGTATTACCCGGCTCGAAGAGCAGGGCGTGATCATCGGCTACACGGTACGCCTGCGCTCCGATGCGCTGGAGCAGGGCGTGCGCGCAATCACCAGCATCGGTATCAGCGGCCACCACGCCGCAGAGGTCAAGCACGCGCTGCGTGGGCACCCCAACGTGGTGGCCATCCATACCACCAATGGCCGCTGGGACCTGATGGCCGAGCTGCGCGCCGACACCCTCGAGGCCTTCGACCGGGCGTTGAACACCATTCGCTCGATACCACACATCGAAAACACCGAGACCAGCATTCTGCTTTCGACCTACAAGATGTGACTGCCGGGTCAAGCCTTCTGGCAGGTGCATTGTGCAAACTGTCACCCGGGCTTTTCACACTGCACAAAATCCCGATGGTGGTGTGCATTCTGTAGCGTTCCGCTTGACCGGGGCCGCTGGCAGAATGAAACGGCTTTCGCGGGACTGTATCGGACGCGCCACTTGGGTGCGTTTCAATAGAACAAATACACCCGCTGCGAAGTTGCACCGGGCACTGTTTTTTCATCTGAGTTAATACCCACGTTTCGACTGACTTGAATGGCGAGAACCTGCACTTTAGTACCAATTAAATGGTGCGGCGCGGGGCGGCGGGGTTTTACAAAAAAAAGAATAAGAGGTCAACTATGCAACCAACGTGCAACGCGCAAAGCGCAGTTCCAGAAGAAGGCCGTGTGCTCAAACGGCGGCTGGAAAACCGGCACATACAGCTCATTTCCATCAGTGGTGCGATTGGTACCGGCCTGTTCATGGGTTCGGGCAAGATCATTGCGCTGTCTGGCACCTCGATCATCCTCGTCTACGCCATCATCGGTTTTTTCGTGTTCTGCATCATGCGCGCCATGGGCGAGATGCTGCTGGCCAACCTGCAGATGGAATCGTTCGCCGACCTGGTGCACAACTACCTGGGCCCACGGGCCGGTTACATTCTCAGCTGGTCGTACTGGCTCAGCTGGGTAGTGGCAGCGGTGGGTGACGTGGTGGTGGTCGCGGGGTTCGTGCAGTACTGGTACCCCGATGTGCCTACCTGGCTACCGGCCTTCGGTACCATGTTCCTGCTGCTGGGGCTGAACATGCTGGCGGTGAAGGCCTTTGGTGAAGTGGAGTTCTGGTTTGGCCTGATCAAGATCGTCGCCATCGTGCTGTTGGTGGTGACCGGCCTGGTAATGGTCGCGACCTCCTACACTTCGCCGGCAGGGGTAACCGCCTCGTTCAGCCACCTGGTAGCACCGGGCGTGGTCATGCCACATGGCATCCTGGGCTTTCTCGCCGGGTTTCAGATCGCCATCTTCTCCTTTGTCGGCACCGAGCTGATCGGCACCGCAGCGGCGGAGGCCAAAGACCCGGAGAAGACCCTGCCCAAGGCAATCAACACCATCCCCGTGCGCATCCTGTTGTTCTACATCTGTTCGCTGGTGTGCATCATCAGTGTGGTCTCCTGGGCCAATGTGCCGGCCAACCGCAGCCCATTCGTTGAACTGTTCCTGCTTGGCGGGTTGCCCGCAGCCGCTGGCATCATCAACTTCGTGGTGCTGACGTCGGCTGCGTCGTCGGCCAACAGCGGTGTCTACTCGGGCTCGCGGATGCTCTACGGCCTGTCACATCAGCAGCAGGCGCCTGTGGCGTTCGGGCGGCTGTCCGGCTCGGGTACGCCCGTGCGGGCGCTGGTGTTCTCGGGGGTGTGCATGGCGATTGCCTTGACGCTGCTGTTCGTGATTCCAGAAGTGATGACCGTGTTTACCCTGGTGTCGACCATCTCCGCAGTGATGATCATCGTTACCTGGTCACTGATCCTGCTGTCCTACTTCGCTTACCGTCGGCAGAATCCGCAGGCCCATGAGCGGTCCAGGTTCAAGCTGCCAGGTGGCAAGGCCACCGCTGCGCTGGCGCAGCTGTTCCTGATCTTCGTGCTGTGCCTGCTGGCCCTGGAACCGGACACCCGCACGGCGTTGTACGTGATGCCGTTGTGGTACGCGGGCCTGCTGCTGGCCTACCGGCGCCGGGCCAAGGCATGTATGCGGCCACAGGCAGCTACCGCCGCCTAGCGTTCGCGGCCGTAAAGCGCAGGGCTGCCCACACCTCAAGGCTGGCGCTCAGCCACCGCCCGCAACGTACGCAACGTCACCACTGGTGCATCCACCACGAACCGATTGGCAAGCCAGCCCGGCACGTCCCCGGCCGGGTCGGCTTGCAACTGATACGTCACTTCGGTTTCGCGCTCACCCAGCGGCTTCATCCGCCACTCGCCGCTCAGGTGCTGCACGCGGATCAGCCCGTCCACCTTGGGGATCCTGTCGGGCTCGGCACTCAGGTGCCGCAGCAGGGTGCCGTCGTCCAGGCGTTCGCTGGTCACCTTCAGCACGATGTCCCGCGGCATCGTCGGCCAGGGCAGGTTGGTGGTCAGGTACACCCAGGTATTGGCGCCGTCCACGTCCAGCAAACGCATCTGGTCACAGGCGTACAGCCATTTGCAGGCTACGCGCAGGTTCTCTTGCAGGTCGGTAAGGGTGCGTACGCTGGCTTTCATGGTGCTCACGCCACGAAATTGCTGGTAGGGCGAATCCGCTGCGGCGCTCAGGTACACGCGAATGCCTTCGCGATCGTAGGCCAGGTTCCAGTCATCGGCAGCCAGGGCAGAGGTGCACAGCAGCAGGGCGGCGAGCAGCAGGCAGCGGTTCATGGCTGGTACCGCGCGAGGGATGGGTGTTTGAGTATGCGCGGCAAACAGAAAGCCCGCCAGGTTGGCGGGCTTGCGGGCATCAGCCTGGGCTTAGCGCTTAGGGTTCAGTGTCAGGTGTACGTGACGGTTCACGTCCTTGTACAGCAAGTAGCTGAAGTTGCCTGGGCCGCCGGCGTAGCAGGCTTGCGGGCAGAAGGCGCGCAGCCACATGAAGTCGCCAGCTTCCACTTCGACCCAGTCCTGGTTCAGGCGATACACCGCCTTGCCTTCCAGCACGTACAGGCCGTGTTCCATCACGTGGGTTTCAGCGAACGGGATCACGCCGCCCGGCTGGAAGGTGACGATGTTCACGTGCATGTCGTGGCGCATGTCGGCCATGTCGACGAAACGGGTGGTTTTCCAGCGGCCTTCGGTGCCCGGCATCTCGATGACGGTGGCGTTGTCACGGTGGGTGACGAAGGATTCTGGTACGTCCAGGCCTTCAACTTTCTGGTAGTGCTTGCGCAGCCAGTGGAAGGTGACGTTGGACTTGCTGTTGTTGCGCAGGCTCCATTCGGCGCCCGGGGCCAGGAAGGCGTAGCCGCCTGGTACCAGGGTGTGGTGCTTGCCTTCGACGGTGATGTCCAGTTCGCCCTCTACGATGAACACCACGGCTTCCGCGTTCGGGTCCAGCTCAGGGCGCTCGCTGCCGCCTTCCGGGGCCAGCTCGACGATGTACTGGGAGAAGGTTTCGGCAAAGCCGGTCAGCGGGCGGGCGATGACCCACATGCGCATCTTGTCCCAGAACGGCAGGTGGCTGGTGACGATGTCACGCATCACGCCTTTAGGGATGACAGCGTAGGCTTCGGTGAACATGGCACGGTCAGTCAGCAGCTCGGTTTGAGCCGGGTGCCCACCGTGGGGGGCGAAGTACGAATGGTTCGACATGGACGATCTCGACTTGTTGTTCTCTCCCCGTGCCTTGAACCGCACCGGCCGGTGCGGCGCAGGGGATGTGGCGACAGAATAGGGTCGAGCGCGCGCCATCCACAAATTAAATGTTGGAATACCCGGTATTTGATTGCTGAATGTCTACCTGACGCCCAACATGCTGTTCCGGTAACTGGTCGCCTTGGCCGAACAGTTTGTGGCGCAAGGTACCTTCGGTGTAGTTCAGCGGGTAGCGGCCGCGGCGCTGCAGCTCGGGCACCAATAGCTCGACCACATTGGCCAGGTCGTCCGGTTGCACGGCGTACGTCAGGTTGAAACCATCGATGCCGGTCTGGTCCAGCCAGCTTTCCAGCTGGTCGGCCACCTCGCTGGCGGCACCCACCAACACCGGGCCTCGGCCCCCCAGGCCAACGAACTCGGCGGCCTCGCGTACGGTCCAGCGGCGGCCAGGGTCGGCTGCCGTAAAGGCCGCCAAGGCAGCGCGGCCAGCGTCGTTTTCGACGTATTCGATCGGCGCGTCGGGGTCGAGGCCCGCAAAGTCGATACCGGTCCAGCCCGACAACAGTGCCAGGGCGGCGTCCAGGTCGACATAGCGCCGGTATTCGGCGAAGCGAGCCTCGGCTTGCTCCCTCGTGGGGGCGACGATCAATAGCGCCTGGGCGTAGATCAGCACTTCGTCACGGCCACGCCCAGCTGCCTCGCTGGCCTGGCGAATGCCGTCGGCGTAGCGGCGCAACACCGTGGGCGTTGGGCCGCTGATGAACACGCATTCGGCATGCCGTGCGGCAAACTGCTGGCCGCGTGCCGAAGCCCCGGCCTGGAACAGCACCGGCGTGCGCTGCGGCGACGGCTGGCACAGGTGCATGCCGGGCACCTGAAAATGCTCGCCCACATGGTTGATGGGGTGTACCCGCGAGGGTTCGATATAGCGCCCACTGTCGCGCTCCAACAGCACGGCATCGTCGTCCCAGCTTTTTTCCCACAGTTTGTACAACACCTGCAGGTATTCCTCGGCCAGGTCGTAGCGTTGGTCGTGGCCCAGTTGACGCGCCAGGCCCAGGTTGCGGGCGGCGCTGTCCAGGTAGCCGGTGACGATGTTCCAGCCGACCCGGCCATTGCTCAGGTGATCGAGCGTGGACATGCGCCGGGCGAAGGGGTAAGGGTGCTCGTAGGTCAACGAGAAGGTGACACCGAAACCCAGGTGTTCGGTAACGCCGGCCATCGCCGGCACCAGCAGTAGCGGGTCGTTGACCGGCACCTGCACGCCGCCGCGCAGGGCGGCTTCAGGGCCGCCCTGGTAAACGTCGTAGATGCCCAGCACATCGGCAATGAAGAGTGCGTCGAACAGGCCCCGTTCAAGCAGGCGGGCCAGGTCGGTCCAGTAGTTCAGGCGGTTGAACGCCACGCTGGTGTTGCGTGGGTGGCGCCACAGGCCGGGGGATTGGTGGCTGGCAGCGTTCATGCTGAAGGCGTTGAAGCGGATCGGGCGAGGCATGGTCGGCGCGCTCCGCTCAAGGCAACACGGAAGCCGGGTAGACCGCATCGGCCACCTGCAGCTTGCGTGGAATCAGGCCTAGGCCCTGGAAGGTATCGGCCAGCTTCTGTTGTTCGGCAACGATCTGCGGGGTAATGGCCACGGCGTTGTAGTTGCGCCGTTCGCTGGCCACTTCCAACACGTTGGCGCTGATACCCAGCTGCGGAGCCAGCAGCGCGGCGACTTCGGCTGGCTTGGCGTTGGCCCACTGGCTGACCTTGCCCAGTTCGGTAAAGAAGGTCTTCAGCAGCGCACGGTGCTGGTCGGCATAGCTGGCGGTGGACAGGTAGAAGGTGCGGTTGTTGGACAGGCCGCTGCCGTCGCGCAGGTTTTTCAGCCCTGGTTGGCTTTCTGCGGCGGCGAGGAACGGGTCCCACAGGGTCACCGCCTGGACACTGCCCGATTGCAGCGCGGCCACGGCATCGGCGGCATTGTTGACGTAGGCGGGGGTGATGTCCTGATAGCTGAGGCCCGCTTGTTCCAGCGCGACGGCCAGCAGGTACTGGGCATTCCAGCCACGGCCGGTAGCCACGCGCTTGCCTTTGAGGTCCTGCACGCTGGCCAGGTGGTCCTGCTCGCGCACCACCAGGCCGATGCCGCGTGGATACGGTTGTTCGGCAGCCAGGTACACCACCGGCTTGCCTGCGGCTTGGGCGAATACCGACGGGGCGTCGGCAGCGTGGCCGAGGTCGATGGCGCCAGTGCTCAGCGCTTCGAGCAACTGCGGGCCGGCGGCAAACTCGTGCCAGCTCACGTTCACGCCTTGCGGTGCCAGGGCCTTCTCCAGCGCGCCGCTGCCTTTGAGGATGTTGATGCTGTTGAACTTCTGGTAACCGATGCGCAGGGTCTTGGCGTCATCGGCAATGGCTTCGGACCAGGGCAGCAAGGCGCTGGCGACACTGGCCAGCAATCCGCCGATCAGCAGACGGCGTAGGGGAGAGAAGGTGCGGGCGGGCATGGGCATAGTTCCTTGAATCGGCTGAGAGGCGATGCATCCAGACTAAGGAGCCGGCGTAAGGCTTTCAATTTATATATTCCAGTTTGTTAGATTGTTTTGTTATTTTTATATCCTTTTGTTTTGTAACTGTACGGTGGGTTTCGACATTTTTTTCACATTCGCTTGCTAGGATCCCCAGCAATCCCGAGGAGCCCTACATGCCGCACATCCTGCGCAAGCGCAGCACCCGCATCGCCTTGACTGCCACCACTGGCCTGCTCGTGGCCACCCTGGGCTTCTTCGCCTGGCAAAGTTTCTACCCGGTTCAGGCCGCTTCCGGTTGGGATGTCGAGGTGTTGCATCGCGACGTGACCAAGGCCGCCTCGTTGCTGCCACAAGCCGATGGCAGCTTGCTGGTCAGCCGTGAGCTGGACGACGGCCGGGGCAGCATCCTCAAGATCACCGCTAGCGGTGATCGCGTGGTGGTGATCGACAACCTGTCCAAGCCTGATGGCATGGTGGCGGCGCAGGGCGGTTGGGTGTTCAGCCAGGAAGGTGGTCAGGCTCCCGTCAGCCTGTCTCGCGATGGCCAGGTAACCCACCTGTTCGATGGCGAGAGCGTGCAAGGCCTGTGGAACGACGGCGACCATCTGTTCGCTATCGAAGACCGCAAGGGCAACGGCCGCCTGATGCGCTATGACTGGAACAGCGGCCAGCTCGATGTGCTGCGTTCCGGCCTGACCGAAACCGAAGGCCTTACCCGTTGCAGTGATGGCCGCCTGCTGTATACCGAAAAGGCCAATGGCAAGGTCCGCGCCCTGTCCGACGATGGCCGCGACCCAGTAGTGGTCGACGGCCTGCGTAACCCTACGTTCTTGTACTGTGACCAACGTGGCCTGTGGATCAGCGAGGACAACACGCACCGCGCGCGCTTGTTGCTCATCGACGCTGACGGCGTCCAGCACACCATGCTGACCTTCCTCAAGGCGCCGCAGTCGATCGTGGCAGACCGCAAGGGCGGCTACTTGCTCGCCGAGGGCGGGCGCAATCGCGTGCTGCACCTGACCCCGCCACCGACGCGCGACACCGCCCAGCGCGACTGACCCCGCACTAGCTGGGCAGCCGCTGCTTGCGCCTTGGCAGCAGGCCCAGCACCAGCATGCAGCCAAGCAGAATTATCAGGCCACCTGCTGCCTGCAACAGGCTGAGGGCTTCATCGAGAAACAGCGCGCCGACCAATACCGCTACCAGCGTGACCACGAACTCCACGCTGATGGCGCGGGTCGCGCCGATGCGGGCTACCAGGCCAAAATACAGTACATAGGTGGTAGCGCTCATCACTGCGCCGCTAATCAGCAGGTAAAGCCAATCGCCCGCCTGTGGCACGCTGGGCACCGGTACTGCCAGCAGCAGCGGCAGGGTCAGCAGCCCGCCAGCCAGGAACGCGCCGCCGGTGACTGTCCACGGGTCCTGGCCGCGCAGGTGCAGGCTGGCGTAATTGCTGCCGTAGGCGGCGCTGATGGCGCCTAGCAGCGAAGCGATGCAGCCGTGGATGAAATCGTCATCTACAGGGCGGGCCGGAAAACCGACCAGTATGACGATGCCGACAATACCCAGCAGCAGCCCGGTCAGGCCTTGCGGGGTGATTTTCTCCAGCCCCCACACCCGCCCGATCAGCATTGAAAACAGCGGAATGGTGGCGACAAAAATGGCCGCCATGGCCGTACCGATACGTGGGGTGGCGTATGACATGCCGATCAGTTGCCCGGCCACCGTGGTCGCGCCCACCACCAGCAAGGGTACCAGCAGCGAGCGCAGGCGCAGCCTGCGGCCCAACAGGGCGGCAAGGGTCGCCAGGGTGCCGCTGGCAATCAGTGCCCGTAGGCTGACCGCGCCCACCCAGCCAAAGGCATGCACCACCTTGAGCAGCACCAGGAAAGAAAAGCCCCAGGCGATGGCCAGGAACAGGTAGGCGGCGAGGTCGCGCGGGTGCATGAGGCAGGGTCCATCCACGGCAAGGGCAGGCAGGCTAGCGGGTTGCGGGGCGCGATATCAAGGCCCGCCAGCCACAATGCGTTATGGCTACCCGACCAACAGCGTGCTTCCCTGCGTGGCCGCGCTCGCGGATAATCCCCCCACATTCCAATAAATAGCCTGTGAGTGGGTATGAGTGATTCCGTAGTCAGCCTCGGCCAGCCTGAAACCGAAGGGGGGCGCAAAACGCGCAAGAACAACCCCGAGAAAACCCGCGAGGACATCCTCCAGGCCGCCATCAACGAGTTCGTCCAGCAAGGGCTGGCCGGCGCACGCGTGGACGCCATCGCCGAGCGTACCGCTACCTCCAAGCGCATGATCTACTACTACTTCGGCAGCAAGGAGCAGCTGTACTGCGAGTGCCTGGTGAAGCTGTACGGGGATATTCGCAAGACCGAGCAGAGCCTGGACCTGGAGTCGTTACCGGCTGAGCAGGCGATACGCCGGCTGGTGGAGTTCACCTTCGATCACCACGACCGCAATGTCGATTTCGTGCGCATCATCTGCACCGAAAACATCCACTACGGGGAATACGTCAAGCAGTCGCCGGCCATTCGCGAAATGAGCAGCCTGGTGCTCGAAGCCTTGGGCAACACCCTGCATCGTGGCGTGCAGGAAGGCGTGTTCCGCACCGGCATCGAGGTTATCGACCTGCACATGCTGATGAGCTCGTTCTGTTTCTACCGGGTGTCGAACCGTCACACCTTTGGCGAGATCTTCCAGATCGATCTGTCTGATGACCAGGTCAAGCAGCGCCACAAGGCCATGATCTGTGACGCCGTATTGCGCTACATCCGCGCCTGAACGCCGCTCACTCGCCCAGCCGCTGCTCACGTGACGGCGGGTAACCAAAGTACGCCGCATAGCACTTGCTGAAGTGCGACACCGAAACAAAGCCGCAGGCCACTGCCACGTCCATCACCGACAGGTCGGAGTACTGCAGCAGGCGGCGGCTTTTGGTGATGCGCAGTTCCATGTAGTAACGCCGTGGCGACGTGCCAAGCTGGGCCTGGAACAGCCGGTCGATCTGCCGCCGCGAGCGCCCGCTGTAGGCCGCCAGTTGGTCGAGGCTGAGGGTTTCCTCAAGGTTGTTTTCCATGAGTTCGACGATGGTACGCAGGTGCAGGCTCATGGACTTCTTCGCCCCCGGGCCAACCTGGCGGTAGCGCGCACCGGAGAACGACAGGATTTCCTCCACGCCTTCGGCCAGGCCGTCACCATACAGCCGGCGCACCAGGCCCAGCATCAGCTCCATGGCGCCGTTGGGGCTGGCGGCGCTCAGGCGATCGCGGTCGAGGGTGAAGCTTGCCGGGGTAATACGTGTTTGCGGGCTGCGTTCGGACAGGCTGGCGCGCTGTTCGGGGTGGATGCTGCAGCCATAGTCGTCCAGCACCCCGGCGCGGCCAAGAAACCAGGCACCGTTCCACAAGCCGCCCAGGGCCATGCCGTGGGTGGCGCAGTCGTCCAGCAGGCGGTCGAGTTCCGGGTACTTCAGCGGTGTGCGCAAGCCGCCACAGATCACCAACAGGTCCAGCTCCCGCAACGCTTCGGCGGACAGCTCGGTGGCCACCAGTTCCAGCCCCAGGTCGCTGAGCACGCGGTCGCCGTCCAGCGACAGCGGGGTGAACTGGAAGCTGTCGGCGCGCAACAGGTTGGCTGTGACCAGCACGTCCATGGCCACGGTGAAACTGGCCATCGAGAAGTGTTCGAGCAGGACGAAGTCGACCCGATAGGGAGCCTGGGCACTGGCGCTGCTGGTTTTGAGCCGCAGCATGTTGCTGGTGCTGGTCTTCTTGCTGAACTGGCGTGGCGTGGGCACTCTGGACTCCGCTTCCTGGCTGGCCCGCAGAGTGTGGACGGTGCCCGGAGGAAAGACAATCTCCCCGGTGGCTGTGTCGCATTGCAGGTCGTGTTCAGGCAACCGGTCTAGCCTGGCGCAGTGGTTGCAACTGCGTGAGGGCCCTTGAGGCGGGAAAATCAATCTGAACCCTCAGCGCTTGCAGCAACCCAACCCATAACATGCCAATTGGGAGAGCGCTCATGGAAATCGGTACGATCTGGCTCATCATCGCGGCCCTGGTCATCCTGCTGGAGATCTGGGCCATCTGGCACATCATCGGCAGTGAGCGGCGCGCCGAACGCAAGATGCTGTGGATTGTGTTCGTGGTCTACGCACCATTCCCCGGGTTGCTGTTCTGGGCCTGGCGCGGGCCGCGGGCGGTGAAAGGCAGGGCGGTACTGCAGGAGAAATGACGGTACTCGGCGTCAGGCGCGGGGGCGCCTGATGCCGTCGAGGTTCATCTGGGCAGGATGTCGAAGCGTACGGCCGGGCCCAACCCGTCCACCATCAGGCAGCCGTAGAATTCTACGGTGGACAGAACGCGCAACTGTTTGAGCGCGTCATGGATGTAATCGTGAAGCAGCTTCTCAGCTTCCCGCTTGCGGTCTGCGACAGTGGCGCTTTTGAGGGTGATGACACCGAGCAAAGTGGTTTCGATATGCTCGACGGTGTCCAGGCCGAGCTTCACGCGCAGGTGCAGGCGCGCTTGCACGGCGTCGGCTTCATCGTGGGCAGCGTTGTGCGGTTTGATGGTATAGGCCAGCTGAAAATCATACTTGCTCATGAGCATTTCCTTGTTATGGACAGGCCTCCATGCCGGGTCCTGCAATTTACTACCGGGCCGCCAGTGCGCAAACAGACGCGTGGTTCAAGCAGCACATTGCCTTGTGCGAAACGTCCTACTCTGTGCTTGACCTCGAGTTAACTCAAGGTCTGATACTGCGCCACTCTTTCAACCAAGCGAGGGCGTGTCGTGACCCCATCAAGTGCATTCCAGCTAAGCAACCCCGAAGGCCTGTACGACCCCAGTGGCAACGCCTATTCCCATGTCGCCGAAGTGCGCGCCGACAGCCGTCTGCTGTTCATCGCCGGCCAGGGTGGAGAGGACAGCAACGGCCAGTTGTCGCCATTGTTCGCCGAACAGGCCCGCCAGGCACTGGCCAACCTGGAGCTGGCCCTGGCGTCGAAAGGTGCCAGCCTGGCGCAGGTGTTCAAGTTGACCCTGCTGATTGTCGAGCATTCCGAAGCGCGCCTGCGCCAATGGGTGGCCGAGGCCGACAAGGCCTGGGGCCCGCACATGAAACCGACCTGCACGCTGATACCGGTGCCCCGGCTGGCGCTGGATGCCATGTTGGTCGAGATCGAGGCCGTAGCTGTGCTGTAGCGCCGGGCGATTCACCGGTGGCGCCCAGGAATCACTTTGTTGTATATCGGTGCTGGCCCTTTCAGCATTGCCGCCATGACAACAATGTTTACTCAGAGGTGACCACACCATGAGCACCGGCACCACCACGCTTGCCCACCGCAAGGCCAGGGCCTGGCTTTGGCCTGCACTGTTCAGCCTGGTGGCTTTCGCTGCCAACTCGGTGTTTTGCCGGCTGGCGCTGAAAGACGGGGCCATCGACCCGGCATCCTTCACCGTGGTGCGCCTGACCAGTGGTGCGTTGTTTCTGTTGTTGCTGATCCGCCTGCGCAGGCCGGCGCAGGCCATGGGTGGCAGTTGGCGGGGCGGCCTGGCCCTGTTCCTGTACGCGTTCCTGTTTTCTGCGGCGTATCTGCAATTGGGGGCAGGCGCGGGCGCATTGTTGCTGTTCGGTGCAGTGCAGATCACCATGTTCGGCTTTGCCTGGTACAAGGGTGAACACATCACGGTGCGCATGCTGCTGGGCATGCTGATCGCCTTTGCCGGCCTGCTGGTGCTTCTTTTGCCCGGTGCCTCGGCGCCGCCGTTGGCCAGTGCCTTGCTGATGGCCTTGTCCGGCGTGGCCTGGGGCGTGTATACGCTGCTGGGCAAAGGCTCGCCCAGGCCGCTGGCCGACACCGCCGGCAATTTTTCCCGCAGCCTGCCTTGCCTGATGCTGCTGCTACCGATGCTGTTGCTGGGCGCCGGCCCGCACTTTACGCCACTCGGCTTGTTGTATGCCCTGGGCTCCGGTGTGCTGGCTTCTGGCGCCGGCTACGCCGTGTGGTATGGCGTGGTCAGGCAGATCAGTGCGCAACAGGCGGCGACCCTGCAGCTTAGCGTGCCGGTGATTGCCGCACTGGGTGGGGTCGCCCTGATCGGTGAGCCGTTGTCGTTGCGCTTGCTGATCGCCTGCGTGGTGGTCCTGGGCGGTATTGCCCTGGCGCTGGCACCGCGTCGTTAAAAGAAGCTGCGCTGCGCCTTGAGGGTGACCATGCTGTCGCAATAGGTGTTGATGCCCGAGTACGCATCACAGCCGCCACTGAGGCTGGAGTTGCTGTAGATCAAGTTGAGGTCAATGCCTAGCCAGGGCCGCGACAGCTCCAACGACCAATCGGAAAAGGCATTCACCTGGCTGCCATCGCCAATGGTAAAGGGCGTGCCCAGGCGGTGGTGGGCGAGCTTGACGGTGAAGTCTGCGTCGAACAATGGCAGTTGGCCGAAGTCGGCGAACAACGTGCCAGTGCGGTTGTCGGGGTTGTCACGCAGCGCCCCGCCGAAGCGGCTGCCCAGCACCGAGATACCCCCGTACAGGGCGTAACTGTCGGGGCCTGCGATGTTTGGCTGACTATAATGGATCAACCCCACCTCGTAGCCCAGGCTGCTGTCAAACTGATGCTTGTAGCCCAGGTAGCTGTCCAGACGCAGGGTCGAATTGGGGGTGACGCCCATGCTTGGGGCGTACTGGCCCAGGTACCAGCCACTGGCGTGGCTGAAATCGAGGCCACCGTGGAATGCGCCGACGGCGCTGGGTGAGATAAGCCCTTGCGCCATGCTGCGCGAAGGCGTGGTGCCGAGTGTGAAGTCGAAATCGCCCAGTTGGCGTTTCATCTGCTGGGCCAGCAACACGGGGCTGAAAAGCACTGCAGCACTCAGCAACAGAAGGGGCCTGATCATGGTCTCCGTCCTGGAAGGCTTGCGGTTGAGCGGTAGAGGATACCTGCGCAGGGGGAGGGATGGAACCGTTGGCTGGCCTGTTCAGCCTTTGGTCGAGCGGTCAGCGTCAGCGGCTTCGGTCATCACAGGCAGGTTGTCGGCGCGCTGGATCACCCGGCGTTGCTGCTCGTAGTCGTCAAGGGACAGGCTGCGGCGCTGCAGCGCTTCGAGCTGCAGCTGGCGGGCTTCTTCTGCCGTGTACGGGCGCAGTTCAGGGTGGCTGGCACATCCGCTGCTGATGGCGATGGCAAGCACGGCAAGGGCGGCGGACAGCAGGCGAGCCAGGGTATTCATCAGGTAGCTCCAGGGAATGGGGTCGTGGGCGGCGGGTCGATAGCGCTAGGTTATGTGGCCACGGCGTTCGGTAGAAATTGCCATTCTCGATAGTGACTATCGATGGTTCCTGAGGGGCCGGGAGGGCGTGATGGGGCAAGGCGAACAACCGCGTAAATGGGGTGTGCTGGAGCCAATCGACCGGATTACCGAAGTCATCTTTGGCCTGCTGATGGCTATGACCTTCATCGGCTCGCTCAGCGTGGCCACGGCAGGGCGCGAAGACGCTCGGCTGATGCTGGTCGCTGCGCTTGGCTGCAACCTGGCCTGGGGCCTGGCCGATGCGGTCATCTACCTGATGCGCACCTGGACCGAGCGCACCCGCGCACGTACTTTGCTGGCGCGCCTGCAGGCCGCTGAGGATGGCCAGGGGCGCAGGCTGATTGCTGATGCACTGCCAGAACGCATCGGCCTGGCACTGGATGACGAAGGGTTGGAGGTGCTACGTCGCCAGATGCAACGTGATGCCGCCCGCCCGATGCCGGCGCGCCTGTGCCTGGATGATTTCAAGGCTGCGCTGGGGACATTCCTGCTGGTGGTGCTGGCGACGTTCCCAATGGTCATCCCGTTCCTGCTGATAGACACCACTGGCACGGCCATCCGTGTCTCGAACTGGGTTGCCTTGGCCATGCTGTACCTGGCGGGCTGGCTGTTGGCGCGCTATTCCGGTGGACGCACCCAGTTGACCGGCGTGGTCCTGGTAGCTGCGGGCGCGTCACTGATCCTGGCGATCATTGCCCTGGGTGGTTGAGCAGCGCCCGATCAGCACCTATGTCACGGGCACGCTCGCGGCCTTGTTGTTTGGTGTGGTGTTTGTCCTGGCTAGAGCACAAAAAGTTTGCGCCTTCGCATCTGGCCAAACCCGCCGCCGTTGCTACCCTTATTCCACGCGGTCTGACCTCATGGGGATTAGCGATGCGCACGCTATTGTTTGCTGTCCTGTCGGCACTCCTGTGCCTGAGCGCGGGGCCCGGGCTGGCGCTGGCTGAAGACGTACCCGCACCGGACCCTGCGCCCCCGGGCGCCGCGGCCGCAGCCAAGGACCCAGTCTTCAGCCAGGAACAACTCGATCAGATGACCGCGCCCATCGCGCTGTATCCTGATCCGCTGTTGGCCCAGGTGCTGATGGCGTCGACCTACCCAGGGCAGGTCAGTGAAGCGGTGACCTGGTCCAAGGCCAACCCCAAGGCCACCGGCGACGAGGCGGTCAAGCAAGTAGCCAAGCAGCCCTGGGACCCGAGCGTACAAGCCTTGGTGGCATTCCCGCAGGTGCTGGCGACCCTTGGCCAGGACCCGGTCTGGGTACAGCGCCTGGGTGATGCCTTCCTCGCCCAGCCCGACGATGTCATGGGCAGCGTGCAGCGTTTGCGTCACCAGGCGCAGGCTGCCGGCAACCTGCAAAGCAACCAGTACCAGAATGTGACCGTGCAAACCACTACGGCCCCTGCAGCGGCCCCTGCACCCGCACCCGCTTCCGGCGGCACCCAGGTGGTCACCGCCAGCGCGCCGCCCACCACCATCGTCATCGAGCCGGCCGACCCACAAGTGGTGTACGTCCCCAGCTACAACCCGACCACCACCTATGGCACCTGGGCCTACCCGGCCTCACCGCCGGTGTACTACCCACCACCACCGATGTACTACCCCGGCTCCGCACTGGTGGCAGGCCTGGCCTTCGGTACTGGCGTTGCGATCGTCGCCTCGTTGTGGGGCGACTGTGACTGGGGTAACAATGACATCGACATCGACGTCAACCGCTACAACAACATCAACGGCAACAATCGCATCACCAACAACCAGAACAAATGGCAGCACAATGCCGTCAACCGTGACGGTGTGCCTTACCGCGACGCGCGCAGCCGTCAGCAGTACGGCCGCCAGTTGGACGGTGCCACCCAGCGCAGCGCATTTCGCGGTGATGACGCACAACGTGCCCAGGCGCGTGACAAGGCGCGTGCCTCCATGGACCGAGCGGGTATCGAACGCCCAGCCACCAGCAACATTCAGGCACGCCAACAAATGCGTGAAGCGAAGTCGGGCAATGCATTGGGCAACCGTGTACAGCCCCGTGGCGACAATCCGAGGGTTGCCGACCGTCAACAGCAGGCACGCAACACTCAGGGCCGGCAGCAGAACAACCAGATGGATCAACGCCGGCAAGGGCAAGCGCGGCAAGTCGGTCAGAATCGTCCTGTGAATACCGCAGGGCGTGCCCGTAACAACGCCTTCGATGGCGTACGCTCGCCGTCGCGCACCAATGCGCAGGCCAACCGTGGTCGTACCAGCCAGGCGTTTGCCCAGCGGCCCAGCGCATCGCGTGCAGCCGGGCACCAGATATCTCGGCCCAGTGCGCCAGCTCGTCGTGGCGCAGGAGGCCGTCGATGAAGCGTTCAGCATTCGTAGCATTGCTGCTTGCGGCAGGTTTGGCCTGGTCGTCCCTGGCCGCTGCCCAGGACGCTTTCCCGACCCCAGAGAAAGCCGTTGAATCCTTTGTCGCGGCGCTGGGCACGGAGAAAGCTGATGAGGCCCGCCTGACCCAGTTGCTGGGCGACGACTGGCGCACCTACATCCCGCGCGGCGGAGTGCAACGCAGCGACGTGGACACCTTTCTGGAGCAGTACCGTGCGCAGCACAGTATCGACATGGCAGGCGAGGGCAAGGCCATCCTGGCGGTGGGCAGCGATCACTGGACCTTGCCCATTCCGTTGACCAAAAGCAGCCAAGGCTGGCGCTTCGACCTCAAGGCCGGCAGCGCCGAAATCCGCGCCCGGCGCATCGGTCGCAACGAGCTCGGCGTGCTGCAGTCGCTGCTGGCCTATCACGATGCGCAAATGGACTACGCGACCCAGGACCATAACGGCAACGGTGCGCTGGAGTACGCACAGAAAATCTTCAGCGAGCCCGGCAAGCATGACGGTTTGTACTGGGATGACGACGGCGATGGCCAGGTCAGCCCGCTGGGGCCGCTGTTCGGCCAGGATGTGATCGGTGATGACTGGTATGGCTATCACTTCCGCATCCTCGACGCACAAGGCCCATCCGCCCCTGGCGGCGCCTACAGCTACCTTATCGGCAACCAGATGAGCCGTGGCTTCGCCATGGTCGCCTGGCCGGCCAAGTACGACGACACCGGGGTGATGAGCTTCATGATCAGCCATGACGGCCAGGTGTTCGAGAAAGACCTCGGGCCGCACGGTGACAGGCTGGCCAAGGAGATGAAACGCTTCGACCCGGATGACAGCTGGAAGGTGGTGGATGTGCCGGCGGGGGATTGATCCTGTTCCTGCAGCACGTAGCCATAATCGCGAGGCTGGCGCAACGGGTCGGTGTGCATCGTAGGAATCTTCGCTTTCGGCTCAATGGGTGCCTGCAGCCCGCACCTCCCGCGCCGTGCACCCATACTGCTGGCGAAACGCGCGGGTGAACTGCGCCTGGTCGGTAAAGCCCCAGCGCAATGCCAGTTCGCCGATGGCCAGGTGGCAATGCGGGTCACGCAATTGCCGGTACACGGCCTCCAGGCGCAGCTGGCGTATCCACTCACTCAGGGTGTAGGGCGTGATCACGAACAGCTTGTGCAGGTAGCGCAGCGACAGTCCGCAGGCACTTGCAATGGTTTGCGGCGACAGCTCGGGGTCGCTCAGGTGTTGCTGCACATACTGTTCCACCCGCGTCAGGTGCAGGGTGCTGAGGTTGCTGCCTTCGCTACCCAGCACTCGCTCGTCCTGTTGCAGGGCCAGCAGCAAGGTGGCCGAAGCCTGTTCCAGCAGCAGATGCCGGGCCGCGATGGGGCTAGCGTCGAAGTGGCGGGCGCACAGATCCAACTGTTCGACAAAAATGCGCCCCAAGCCCTGGCGGGCATCGAAACAATGCCGGGTATAGCGCCTGTGCCCCAGCAGGTTGGCCTTGAGTGCACGTTCGGGCAGCTTGAGTACCCACAGGTCATTCAGCGTGCCGTAATGGAAGCGGTAAGGCGCATCGCCGCGCTCGACGATGAAACCACCTGGGCTGCAGCTGAGCTGATGACCGTCCTGCTCGAAGTGCACCTCGCTGCGATGCGGCACGGTCACCAGGTAGAACGCCTCTTGGTCCTGGCCGATATGCGCCTTGCTGCGCGAGTAGCCCAGCTGGCTGGAACGCAGGCGCGAGAGGCTGAGCGGTGTGCTTGGTGTGCTCCAGCGCTGCAAGTGGCCATCGAAGGGTTGTTCGGCGGCAAACGCCAGGCTCAAGGGGAAATAGGTGTCACTGATGGCTTCGGCCCAGCGCGCCTGGCGTTCGGGCTGTGGCCAGCCGAGGGTCGAGAGTTCTGTGGGCATGGTGGGTCCTTTTTCAAAGAGGGCAGCATTGAAAAAAGGAACTGCAGGCAAGCTACTCAAGCAGCTCTTGTTATTGTGCAAAACGCCTGGCAGCGCAAAGCTGCCAGGCGATTGTCAGGCCCATGATCGGCGCACGCCGACCTTCAGATCAAGCCCCGCGTGTCACCCGGTAGGTGGCCGAAGGCTCCAGGCGTGCCTGCCAGTCAGGCGGTAGCACGATGTTGGTGGTGTCTTCCTCGATCACGCAGGGGCCATGCACGACCTGCCCTGGCAGCAAATGGTTGCCGTTGAATACCGGTGTGGGCTGCCATTGGCCGTCGGCGCTGAACAGCATCGGGCGAACGCTTTGCGCCTGTGGCGCGGGTGGCTCGGCCGGGCCCTGCAGCTCGGGTTGTGGCGGGCGTGGCAGGTGGCCGATCACCGAGCACTCCAGGTTCACCAGTTCCACCGGGCTTTCAGGCTCGCTGTACGAATACAGGGTTTGGTGGCGGCTGTGGAAGCGGCTGATCAGGGCGGCCAGGCCTGTGTCATCCAAGGCATGCTGTTCCAGCTCCACGCTGCATTCATGGATCTGCCCCAGGTAGCGCATTTCCAAGGTGTAGTGGCAGCTGCTGGCCTGGTCGCCAAAGCCGTCTTCGCGCAGGTTGGCCAGGCCTTGCTGACGCAGCTCGGCAAGGGCCTGGTTGAGCTGCACCAGGTCCACGTGCCCGCAGTCCAGGCGCATCGACAGGCTGGTGAGCTGGTCGTAGCGCACGTCGGAAAGGATCTGGCCGAACGCGCACAGGCCCGACGCCACCTTGGGGATCAGCACGGTGTGCATGCCGATTTCTTCGGCCAGGCGCACCACGTGCATGCCTGCCGCACCGCCTGCGCCGATCAGGGCGAAGTCGCGCGGGTCGTGGCCGCGCTCGATCGACACCCGGCGGATGCCGTTGACCATGTTCAAGTTGACCAGGGTGGTGATGCCGAATGCGGCGCGTTCCACGCTGATACCCAGTGGTTCGGCTATCTTGCTGCGGATAGCGTCCAGCGCGGCCTGGCGGTTCAGGCGAATGCTGCCGCCCAGCAGCGCGCCGTCTGGCAGGTAGCCCAAGGCCAGGTTGGCGTCGGTGACCGTGGGTTCGCAGCCACCTTTGCCGTAGCACACGGGCCCAGGCATGGCGCCGGCGCTGCGCGGGCCCACCTGGAGCATGCCGAACTCGTCCAGATGAGCGATGGAGCCGCCGCCGGCGCCCAGGGTCTCCACTTGAATCATCGGCACGCCGATGCGCTGGCGCAGAAAGTCCACGTCCTTGCTGAAATTGGTGCGCCCGGCGTTGGTCAGGGTGATGTCGAACGAAGTGCCGCCCATGTCCACGGTAATGACGTTGTCGATACCGAACGGCTTCGCCACCGCCAGCCCGGCTTGTGGCGCCGAGGCCGGGCCGGAGTTGATCGCATTGACAGCGCGCTCACGCATCAGGTACCCGGGCGCCAGGCCACCGTTGGACTGGAAGTAGCGCACCGGCTGCTGTGCGCCAAGTTCCTGGAACAGGTTGTCGATGCGCGCCACGTAGCGTGCCATTACCGGGCTGAGGTAGGCGTTGACCACGGTGGTGGAGGTGCGGGTGTACTCGCGAATCTGCGGGAACACCTCGCAGCCGGTGCAGACGAACACGTCGGGCAGGGCGGCCCGTACGAGCTCGGCGGCCCGCTGCTCGTGGCTGGGGTTGCGCACCGACCACAGGAAGGAAATGGCCACGGCCTGCACGCCTTCGGCCCGGAAGTAGTCGATGGCCGCATGGACAGCGGCTTCGTCGAGGGGGCTGTGCTCACGGCCATCGCCAAGGATACGGCCGCCAATCGGGCGGCGCAGGTGGCGTGGGGCAAGCATGTGTGCCGGCGGGTAATGGGCGTCGTAGCGGTGGCCTTCTTCCTTGTGGCCCAGGCGGATTTCCAGGCTGTCCTCATGCCCCTCGGTGCACAGCAGGCCCACCTTGACCCCGGTGCGCTCGATCAGCGCGTTGAGGGCCACGGTGGTGCCGTTGATGCACAGGTCACAGTTGGCGATGAGTTCGGCCGGGCTGCGCCCGGTGGCGTCGGCGATTTGCGCCAAACCGGCGCGAATGGCCAAGGTGCCATCTTGTGGCGTGGAAGGCGCTTTGAACAGCTGTACGCCGCCGTCACGGTCGGCCAGGATGAAATCGGTGAACGTGCCGCCGGCGTCGATGCCCAGGCGATATTGGTTACGCATGATGGTTCTCCGGTCAGCGCGGGGCGCGGGCAAGGCGGGTGGCGGTTTCGTCGAGGTGGCCTTGGTCATCGAGGACCACGCCATACTCCAGGGCTGCCCCTTGTGGCGAGACCAGGCCATTGCGCACATCCTCCAGCACGGCTGCGACCGGGCGACGCAGCGGGTCGCCGTAGCCACCACCGCCGGGGTTGACGTTGATGATGCGTTCACCTGGTTGCAGGGTGAGCATGGGGTTTTGCGTGTAATGGTCTTCGCTGCCGTCGGCGTGGCGATGGATCAGCCGGCCCAGCTTGGGCTCAAGCAATGCGTTGCGTGCCCCGGCGGCACCGGCGGTGGGCAGTTGGCGGCCCTCGCCAAAGCCGACCACGGTCATGGCGTGGTCCAGTGGTTCGATCTCAAGGCGGGTGCCCGAACCGCCACGGAATTCACCGGCACCACCACTGTCGGCCATCAGGCTGTAGCGGTGGATCAGCACCGGGTAGGCGTGTTCGAGCAGCTCGATGTCACCGCTCATCAGCGCCCCGAAACAGCACAACGGGCCGCAGGCGTGCCAGCCATCCATCACCTTGTTGGCGCCGGCACCGGAAATGATCGAGGCCAGCACCATGGTCACGTACTCGCTGTTGCCGTTGCGCGGGTCATGGCCGGCGATGTTGATGCCGCTGGTATGCCCCCAGGAGGCCGTTACCCGCTGTGGCGAAGCCTGTTCCAGCGCGGTGCGCACGGCATCGGCCAGGGTTTCCATCGGCGTGGTGGTGCAGTTGACGTGGGGTGCGGGTTCTTCGGCATTGCACAGCGTGCCTCTGGGCCCGACATCGACCGTGACGCAGCGGTACAGCCCTTCGTTGTAGGGGGGCGCCACCTGGGCGAACATCATCAGCCCCAGGTACACACCCGACACCGAGTTGCCCTCGTAGGAATTGATGAAGTACGGCACTTGCGGCGGGCTGTCGATGCGCACGTGGGCCTGGTCGCCACGTATCTGTACATGGGCGGTGATGGCCAGTTCGCCCAGGCCATGGCCGGCATCTTCGAGCACGGCGGTGCCGCTGTAGTCACCGTCCGGCACATCACGCAACAGTGCGCGCATGTGCCGGTCGGCCATGTTCTTCAGTTCGGCGATGCAGGCCCGCACCTGCGCCACGCCGTACTTGTCGAGCAGTTCCAGCAAGTGCCGCTCGCCGACCTTGCAGGCGCCATACTGGGCATTGAGGTCGCCTTCCTGATAGGGCCGGGCGCGCATGTTGGTGAGCATGAAGTTGATCACGTCCTCACGGCGTTTGCCCTTTTCCCACAGCTTGACCGGCGGAATGCGCAAGCCTTCGGCGTAGATTTCCTTGGCATCTGGGTTGTAGCCAGCCGGCACCGGGCCGCCGATGTCGGTCAGGTGGCCTTTGCACACGGTCCAGAACACCAACTCGCCCTGGTAGTACACCGGCTTGTACATGCAACAGTCGAGAATATGGCTGCCCTTGTAGGCCGGGTCGTTGTGGTAGATCACGTCGCCTTCGGCGATGTCGTCGCCGAAGAACTCGGCCACGCATTTCATGGCCGGGATCAGCGAACCCAGGTGGATGGGAATGTCTTGGCCTTGCAGGATCATTTCCGGCAGGTGATCGAACAGCGAGTTGGAATAGTCGTGGGCCAGGTTGAACACACTGGAGCGCCCGGTCTTTTCCAGGGTCAGGGTCATTTCGCGTTGCGCTGTCTCCAGCGCACCCCGGACAACCGCAAGGGTGATCGGATCTACTGTCTGCATAGGTCACCAACGTTTGTTCTTGTGCTTTGGGTGCGTGCCGCCAGAGGGGCGGCGCGTGGTGACAGGCTACGGGGCAGGGCGAGGGAAGGATTGTCGTTGGGTGTACTGGTTGTTGCGTTTGGGCGCACACGGCGACAGCTCCCCCAGGGTGGGGTGCGCAGCAGCGCCAACTTATTGCAGGTGAAAACCTTACGGTTTCAACATCTGCCGCACCAGCCATTGCCCCGCCGGCCCCAATGCCCGCCGGCTAGACCAGACCACATCCATATCCACTCGGCGTGGGTAACCCGCTATCGGCAACTCCACCAGCCCATTGCCAAACCGTGCCACCAGCGCCCTGGGCAGCTCGGCCCAACCAAACCCGCGCACGGCGAACTCCAGCAGGGTGAGGTAGTCCGGTGCCGACCAGGCCTGGCCGCGGCCGCGGTGCAGGCTGGGGGCATAGGTCTTGATATACAGCTGCCGTGCATGCTCCAGGTGCTGCGCCTGCACCTGCGCCAGGCTTGCCAACGGGTGCCCGCTGGCCACGTAAACGCCAAATTCCGCCTGCTCCGGCAAGCGCGCCACGGCCACGTCGGCGGGGTAGCTGGGTTGGGTGGCAAGAATGCCGACATGGGCCAGGCCCTGTTGGATCATTTCGATCACATCAGCGTCCTCCGCCGGGCCGCAGCGCAATTCAGTGTGTGAGTACTGCTGGGCGAAGCGGGCCATCACCGCGCCCTGGAACGTGACGCTGTAGCTGTCCGACATCACCACCGATACCAAGGGCTCGACGTTCTGTGCCAGTCGCACCGCCAGCGCATCGAGCTGGGCGCTGGCATCGAGAATCGCCTCGACATGGCTCAGTACCTGCCGGCCCGCTTCATTCAGCGTGGGGTGGCGGCCACCGCGATCAAACAACGGGCAGCCGATATCAGCCTCGAAATTGGCGATGGCGATGCTGATGGTGGACTGACTTTTGCGCAGTTTGCGCGCTGCAGCAGAGAACGAACCCAGCGATGCAGCTTCGACAAACGCGACCAGAGCTTCGGGTGAATAGCGCATGGTATTGATAAAACCGATAGTAGGTATGTCGTGAGTATCAGTTTTATCAAAGAAAATAGACAGCACGACTCACGCAATGGATGGAATTTGCAATGAAACACGTGTCCTTTACCGAACGCCTGGTTCACGCCGTTGGCTACGAAGTGTTCGCGGTGTTGCTGTGTGCGCCGCTGCTGTCCTGGATCATGGGCAAGTCACTGGCGACGGCGGGCGCGCTGGCTGTGACCCTGTCGGTCATCGCCATGTTGTGGAACATGGTCTACAACGCGCTGGTCGACCGCTACGTGCAGGCCGAGCGTATCCACTGGAAGGCCCGTGCGCGTTTCGTGCACGGCCTGGGCTTCGAAGCCGGGCTGGTGGTGTGGTGTTTGCCGGTGGCGGCGAGGATGCTGGATATTTCGCTGGCGCAGGCGTTCATGGTGGAGCTGGGCTTCTTCGTCATCATTCTGCCCTACACCGTGCTGTACAACTGGGCCTTCGACAAAGCCCGGCATCTGCTGATGCAGCGTCGCCTGGCGTGAAGATTCTGCCAGTGTCGACAAAAAAAGGGCATGCCATCGCTGGCATGCCCTTTTTCAAATCGCTGAAGCGCCTCAGGCGACTTTGACGATCCAGCCAGCCGGTGCTTCAACGTCACCGCTCTGGATGCCGGTCAGCTCGTTGTAGAGCTTCTGGGTAACCGGGCCGACCTTTTCCAGGTCGTGGAACACGTGCAGTTTGCCGTTGTACTCGATGCCGCCGATCGGGGTGATCACCGCAGCGGTACCGCAGGCACCCGCTTCGATGAAGCGGTCCAGCTTGTTGATTTCGACATCGCCTTCGATCACGGTCAGGCCCAGGCGCGATTGCGCCAGTTCCATCAGCGACAGGCGGGTGATACCGGGCAGCACCGAAGCCGATTTCGGGGTCACGAACTCGTTGTTGGCGGTGATGCCGAAGAAGTTGGCCGAACCGACTTCCTCGATCTTGGTGTGGGTCAGCGGGTCGAGGTAGATGGCGTCGGCGAAGTTGGCTTTCTTCGCTTCAGCGCCCGGCTGCAGGCTGGCAGCGTAGTTACCGCCGACCTTGGCTGCGCCGGTGCCTTGTGGGGCCGCACGGTCGAAGCTGGAAATCTGGAAGTTGTGCGGCTTCATGCCGCCCTTGAAGTACGAGCCAACCGGGATGGCGAACACCGAGAAGATGAATTCGGGGGCGGTGCGCACGCCAATGTTGTCACCGGTGCCGATCACGAACGGGCGCAGGTACAGGGCGCCTTTGCCGTGCGGTGGCACGAACTTTTCGTTGGCCTTGACCACTTGCTTGCACGCTTCGATGAACACATCGGTCGGCACCTGCGGCATCAGCAGGCGAGCGCAGCTGCGCTGCATGCGAGCGGCGTTCTGGTCCGGGCGGAACAGGTTGATCGAGCCGTCCTTGCAACGGTAGGCCTTCAGGCCTTCGAAGCACTGCTGGCCATAGTGCAAGGCCGTGGAGCCTTCACTGATGTGCAGTACGTTGTCTTCGGTCAGGGTGCCCTTGTCCCACTCGCCATTGCGCCATACGGACAGGTAGCGTTTGTCGGTCTTGATGTAGTCGAAACCCAGCTTGTCCCAATTAATGCTTTCGTTGCTCATGACACCCTCATTGTCTTGCAAGTGCCCGATCGCTCGGGCTGCTGTTATATGCGCACCATGCCACCTTAATACATCCTTGGCGGATCGGGAACGGCCAGTCACGAATTGATAGCGTGCGATGCATTTTTCGCAGCACATGGCTGCGCCTACAAGTGCAGGTATTCATCGAGCGCCAGGTTTTCCAGCAATACCGCATCATGGGACGCCACCATCAGCGCCCCGCGAAATTGCCCAAGCATGCGTTCCAGGGCTGTCAGCGATGGCAGGTCCAGGTGGTTGCCGGGTTCGTCCAGCAGCAACAGGTCGAGCGGCCGTTCGCCGTATAGCACGGCGGCCAGCGCCGCCTTCATCCGCTCGCCGCCGCTGAGCAGGCTGCTGGGCAGTTCGACACGGGCCGCATCCAGGCCCAATTGCGCCAGGCGGCTGCGCAACTCGCCCTGGGCCAGCATCGGGTTGGCTTGGCGCAGGTGTTCGAGCACGCTGCCGTGGCCCGCTAGCGTGTTGCAGTGCTGGTCGAGCAGGGCGGTTTCGCCACTGAGGCGCACATTGTCGGGCGGTGCCGGCAACTCCCCGTTCAGCAGCCTGAGCAGGGTGGACTTGCCACTGCCATTGGCGCCGATCAGCCCCACGCGCTGGCCCAGGCACACACGCAGGTCAAGCGGTTTGCGGGTGCCATGGGGCAAGCGAAGTGCCTGCAAGGCCAACACTTCTCGGCCTGGATGACGCTGAGGTGTAGGCGCGTGCAAGGTAATAGCGCTTTCTTGCTCGACCTCACGGGCGGCGTCACGCACTTTACCCACCAACGCTTGCTGGGCATCGCGATGGTCGCGGCGCTGCTTGCCAGCAGTGGCCTGGCTGCGCTCCTGCTGGCGGTCGACCAGGATCTTGGCCTGGTTGGCGTGCTTGGCCTGGCGCCCGGCCCGCGCCTGATGGCGCTCCAGGTCTTCGCGCTGGCGCTGCAGTTCACGGGCCTGGCGTAGCTGCGCCTGCTTCAGCCGGGCAAGGTGCTGCTGGGCCTGCGCCGTCTGGTTGGCTTTTTGCGCTGCATAGATGCTGTAGTTGCCACCATAGCCCTGCAAACCCAGGCTGGATAATTCAACAATGCGTGCCATGTGCGCCAGCAGGCTGCGGTCGTGGCTGATCACCAGCAAGCCACGGTCCCAGGCTTCGATCATGCTCAGCAGTTGGGCACGGGCGTCGCTGTCCAGGTGATTGCTTGGCTCGTCGAGGATCAGGTAGTCGGCATCGCTGAGCCACGCGCCAATCAGCGCCACGCGCATGGCCTGGCCGCCGCTCAGGCTCCGTGCGGGCTGGCGCCAGTCGAGTTGGCCCAGGCCGTGGCCCTGAAGCTGGCGTTGCAATTGCTCGCGGATATCCCAGCGCTCGCCAACGGTGTCGAAATCGTGGGGCTGGATGCTGCCTTGCTCGATACGCTCCAGCGCCGCAATCACCGGCCCCACTTGGGCCAGGTCGGCAAGCGTGGCGCTGCGCTCGATGACTTGCTGGTCCAGCAAATGGACAGGCCCGAGGCGCCGGCAATGGCCGCTGCTCGGTTCACGCTGGCCGGCAAGAATCTGCCCTAGCAGGCTTTTGCCCACGCCATTGCGCCCGACCAGGCCGGTGCGGCGTTGGTCGAAGGTTTCGTTGAGGTTGCTGAACAGCAGCCTGCCATCAGGCAAGGCCAAGGAGACGCTGTCCAGCGTCAGAATCGACGTGTTCGTCATGCACAACTCCACAAATGCCGCGACATCTCCGGAGCGAGCCGGAGGCTGAAGACTGGCCGTCGAACGGACGGCGGCATCAATGGCGCATTGGACGAACACCTCGTAATTAGAGAGCGCGTAGCCTAACGGACCGTCCGGGGCCGGGTAAAGCACCGGCCGCCGGTTGGGGCCTCAGCGTTGCGCCTGCAAGCGTTTAGCCCAGTCCCCGGCGTGGCCGTGCGCGCAGGCTTGTTCACTGTCGAACCGCACATGCCAGGCCGGATGGTCCAGCTGTATGCCGGCTTGCTCCAGTGCATGGCGGGTCAACGCCAGCATGTGCGCCTTCGCTTCGCCCGCGACGGCAGCGGCTTTGTCGGCCTCTTGCTCAAATACCCAGGTAATACGAAGGCTGCCCGGAAAGTCCTCGGGGTCGAGGCGGTGAGTGAGCCAGCTGAAACCGACGATCTGCGCCTTGGCGGTTTCGCAGGCATCGGTCAGGCACGCCACCAGCTCCCGCTCCAGGCGGGCCATTTCGCGTTTGCCCAGTGCCTTCACGGGTTGGCCTCGTCATCGATCTGCTGGCAAAAGCGCAGGCGGTTGCCGAACGGGTCCCACACCTGCATCTGCAGGCCCCAGTCCAGGCGCTCGGCCTCTGGCCGGGCGTAACCGTACTGTTTGTCCTGCATCTCGCGCTCCAGCGCGCGCAGGTCGTCGATGCGGGCGAACACGGTAGAACCGGGGCATGCATCGCCATGGTGCTCGGAAAGGTGCAGGATCAGGCCGTCGCGGTGAATCTGTACGTACAACGGCAGGTCCGGGCTGAAACGATGCTCCCAGTCCAGGCTGAAACCGAGGAAATCGAGGTAGAACTCCTTGGCCTTGTCGACCGAGAAGATGCGCAGTACGGGTATGGCGGGGGCGAGGGGCATGGGACGTCCTTGACCGTGGGCAGAGTCGCTACTGTAACGCAGTAGCACCAAGAGTGGTCGACCAGCCCGCCGCAATGGTTGACCACCCGCCAGCCACTGCGTAGCCTTGCCAGTTCGAGGTTCTTCGGCCAGGCCGAAGCTAAGATGGGAACGCGGTACATGCCGCGGCTGCCCCCGCAACTGTAAGCACCGACAACGGATCGACACTGCCACTGCGCCAGCGCGCGGGAAGGCGTCATCCCGCCAGCCCGCTGTTCAACCGTACGGGGGCCTGGAACGGTGCGAGCCAGGAGACCTGCCTCGTCACGTTTTCGACTTTCAACCGGGCGGGGTGATCCGGTGGCGAACAAGCCCGGCCAACCTCTGGCCCGTGGCTGTCGTCCTGCATGCCCGCGCCACACTGCCAAGGGCAATGCGACATGAAAACACTGGCCAAGCTCCCCGTCACCATCGTCACCGGCTTCCTCGGCTCGGGCAAGACCACCTTGCTGCGCCACATGCTCGACAACGCCCAAGGCCGCCGCATCGCGGTCATCGTCAACGAATTCGGCGAGCTGGGCATCGACGGCGAAATCCTCAAACAGTGCAGCATCGGTTGCACCGAGGAAGAAGCCAGCGGCCGCGTCTACGAACTGGCCAATGGTTGCCTGTGCTGCACCGTGCAGGAAGAATTCTTTCCGGTGATGCGCGAGCTGGTGGCACGCCGTGGCGACCTCGACCACATCCTGATCGAAACCAGCGGCCTGGCCCTGCCCAAGCCTTTGGTACAAGCGTTCCAGTGGCCGGAAATCCGCAACGCCTGCACCGTCGATGCGGTCATCACCGTGGTCGACAGCCCGGCCGTGGCCGCTGGCACCTTCGCCGCCTACCCGGACCAGGTCGATGCCCAGCGCAAACTCGACCCTAACCTGGACCATGAATCGCCACTGCACGAGCTGTTCGCCGACCAGCTGGCCAGCGCCGACCTGGTGGTACTGAACAAGGCCGACCTGATCGACGCCGACGGCCTGGCCAAAGTGCGCGCCGAAGTGGCTGAAGAATTGCCGCCGGCCGTCAAGGTGATCGAGGCCAGCAGCGGCAAGCTGCCACTGGAAGTGCTGTTGGGCGTGGGTGCCGAGTCCGAGGCGCACATCGATGGTCGCCGCACCCACCACGACACGCACCACGACGGCGACGACCATGACGATCATGACCACGACGCCTTCGATTCCATTTCCATCGACCTGCCCGAGGCCGACGAAAGCCTGCTGCTCGACGCACTGACGCAACTGGTGGTGGAGTTCGGCATCCTGCGTGCCAAGGGCTTCGCCGCCATCCCGGGCAAGCCGATGCGCCTGCTGGTGCAAGGCGTGGGTACCCGCTTCGACAAGCACTTCGATCGCGCCTGGCGCAACGATGAGCCGCGCATCACCCGCCTGGTGCTGATCGGTCAGGACCTTGACGCTGTTCAACTGGAAGCGCGCCTGCGCCAGGCCCTGGGCGCCTGACCCATGCACCTGCTGCGGACCCAGCCCGGCGGCTTCGTGCCGGATGACAGCATTGCCGACCTCGGCCAGACACCCGCCGAGCTGGTGATTCTCTGCAGCGGCGATTCGCACCTGGCATTGCTCGCCGATACCGCCGAGCAATTGCCTGAAGACTTCCCCAGCCTGCGCCTGGCCAACCCGATGCAGGTGCAGAACCATGCCTCGGTCGACTTGTACGTCGACCAGGTACTGCGCCACGCCAAGGTCATTCTGGTGTCGCTGCACGGTGGCGTTGGCTACTGGCGCTACGGCGTCGAGCAACTGGTCGAATTGGCCGCCCGTGGCGTGCAACTGATTCTGGTGCCGGGTGATGATCGCCCGGACCCGGAACTGACCAGCTTGGGTAACGTTTGTGGCGAACAGGCCGAACGCCTCTGGCACTACCTGCGCCAGGGCGGCAAGGCCAATGCCATCAACCTGTTCAATTGCCTGGCCAGCCAGTGGCTGGGCCGTGACTACGCCTGGGACGAGCCACAGCCTTTGCCACGCACCGCCGTGTATCACCCGGCCAAGGGGAGCGTTGCGCTAGAAGACTGGTACCCGCACTGGCACCCGGATTACCCGGTGACGCCGCTGTTGTTCTACCGCTCGCACCTGCAGGCGGCCAACACCGCCTTCATCGACGTGTTCTGCCAGCGCCTGCAAGCAGCCGGGCTGAACCCGTTGCCGATCGCCGTGGCCAGCCTCAAGGAAAGCGCCTGCCTGGAGCAGGTCGAAGCCTGGCTGGACGAGGTCGGCGCTGAAGTGCTGGTCAATACCACCGGCTTTGCCCTGTCCAGCCCCGAGCGCCCCAACCTGCGGCCGTTGCGCCGTGACATCCCGGTGTTGCAGGCCATTTGCGCGCAAGACAACCAGCCTGGCTGGGAAGCCAGCGAGCAGGGCCTGGGCGCGCGTGACCTGGCCATGCACATTGCCTTGCCGGAGCTGGACGGGCGCATCATCACCCGTCCGGTCAGTTTCAAGGACATGGCCTGGCGCAGCGAGCGCAGCCAGTCCGACGTGGTGTGCTACCGCGCGCACCCCGAGCGCATGGACTTCGTTGCCGAACTGGCCCGCCGCTGGGTAGAACTGGCGCGCCTGCCCAATGCTCAAAAGCGTATTGCCCTGGTGCTGGCCAACTACCCGACCCGTGATGGCCGCATTGGTAACGGCGTCGGCCTGGACACCCCGGCAGCGGCGCTGAACATCCTCAAGGCGCTACAGGCCGAAGGCTATCCGCTGGCCGATTTGCCGAGCAGCGGCACGCAACTGATTCACCAACTGCTCGGTGGCGTGACCAACGACCTCGACCACCTGGACCAACGCCCCTGCGCCCAGAGCCTGAGCCTGGCCGACTACCAGGCTGCATTCGAGCGCCTGCCCGAGGCCAACCGCCAGGCCGTGCTGGAACGCTGGGGGCCGCCCGAGCAAGACCCGATGTACCGCAGCGGCCGGCTGATGGTGGCCGGCTTGCGCTTTGGCCTGACTTTCGTCGGTATCCAGCCGGCGCGGGGGTATCAGGTGGACCCGAGCGCGGTGTACCACGACCCCGACCTGGTGCCGCCGCACGGCTACCTGGCGTTTCACTTCTGGCTGCGTCACGCCTTTGCCGCCGACGCGGTGATCCATGTCGGCAAGCACGGCAACCTTGAGTGGCTGCCCGGCAAGGGCGTGGGGTTGTCGGCACAGTGCTGGCCGGATGCGCTGCTCGGCCCGCTGCCGAACATCTACCCGTTCATCGTCAACGACCCGGGCGAGGGTGCTCAGGCCAAGCGCCGCACCCAGGCGGTGATCATCGATCACCTGATGCCGCCGCTGACCCGTGCCGAAACCTATGGGCCGCTGCGCCACCTGGAACAGTTGGCTGATGAGTTCTACGAAGCGCAGCTGCTCGACCCACGGCGTGCTCGCGAGTTGCAGCGCGATATTCTCGAACTGGTAAAAGCCAACCACATCGACCGCGAGTTGCAACTGGAAGGGCAATTGGACGATGCCGCCGTATGGCTGCCACGCCTGGACACCTACCTGTGTGACCTCAAGGAATCGCAGATTCGCGATGGGCTGCACGTGTTCGGGCAGTCGCCTGAAGGGCGCCTGCGCCTGGATACATTGCTGGCGCTGTTGCGGGTTGAGCGTGGCGACGGTCGTGGTGGCAATGCCAGCCTCCTGCGGGCGCTGGCCAAAGCACTGGTGCCGGGCTTCGACCCGCTCGACTGTGACCTTGGGCAGCCGTGGCAGGGTACACGCCCTGAACAGCTGCAAGCCATCGGCAATGACCCTTGGCGCACGTGTGGCGATACCCGCGAGCGCCTCGAACTGTTGGCACACCAGGTGATCGGGCAGGCGCTGGAAGGCACTGCAGCGTTACCCGCCCTAAGTGAATGGCAGCCGGTGCACGACGTACTTCAGGCCCTGCGTGACGCGGTGGCACCCAGCCTGGACGCCTGCGGCACTGCCGAAATGAATGGCCTGCTGGCGGCATTGGCGGGGCGCTTCGTGCCCGCCGGCCCCAGCGGCGCACCCAGCCGCGGGCGCCTCGACGTGCTGCCCACCGGCCGCAACTTCTATACCGTGGACGTGCGCAACCTGCCCACCACCACGGCCTGGCGCCTGGGTTTCGCCTCGGCCAGCCTGATCCTCGAACGCCACCTGCAGGACCACGGCGATCACCTGCGCCAGCTCGGCCTGTCGGTATGGGGTACGGCGACCATGCGCACTGGCGGCGACGACATTGCTCAGGCCATGGCGCTGATGGGCGTGCGGCCGGTGTGGGCCACTGGCAGCCAGCGCGTGGACGATTTCGAAATCCTGCCGCTGAGCTTGCTCGACCGCCCGCGTGTAGACGTGACCTTGCGCGTTTCCGGCTTCTTCCGCGATGCGTTCGGTAACCTGATCCGTCTGTTCGATGCCGCCGTGCAGGCCGTGGCCGCGCTGGACGAGCCCGACGACCTCAACCCCCTGGCTGCCCGTGTACGCAGCGAGCGGGCAGTGCTGCAGGCGCAAGGCGTGGACGCCGATCAAGCTGCTCGCCAGGCCGGTTGGCGGGTGTTCGGTGCCAAACCCGGCGCTTACGGTGCCGGGGTGCAGAACGCCATTGATGGGCGGCTGTGGCACAGCCGTGACGACCTGGCTGAGGTCTACCTCAACCATGGCGGCTATGCCTACGGTGGCAGCGACGATGGCACCCCGGCCCGCGCCCAGTTCGCCCAGCGTCTGGCCAAGGTGCAGGCGGTGCTGCAAAACCAGGACAACCACGAGCATGACCTGCTCGACTCCAATGATTACTACCAGTTCCAGGGCGGTATGCTGGCAGCGTCGGAAACGCTGTCCGGGGCGGCGGTGGCCAGCTACCACGGCGACCACAGCCAGGCCGATCGACCGCGTATCCGTACCCTCAAGGAGGAGCTGAACCGGGTAATCCGTGCCCGTGCGCTCAACCCGAAGTGGATCGACGGGGTCAAGCGTCACGGCTACAAGGGCGCCTTCGAGATGGCGGCGACAGTCGACAACGTGTTCGCCTTCGACGCCACCACGCACCTGATCGACGACCATCATTATCAGGGGCTGGCCGATGCCTACGTGCTCGACCCGGCCACCCGCGATTTCATGCGCGAGCACAACCCCGAGGCCTTGCGCGACCTCACCGAGCGCCTGCTGGAGGCCCAGCAGCGCGGTTTGTGGCAGGCGCCGGGCAATTACCGCGAAGCCCTCGAAGAACAACTGCTCGACGGCGAGGAACAGGCTTGAAATGAGTGAACCCGTACAATTTCCGCTGGCGGCGGTGGTCGGTGCCGACGACCTGAAGCTGGCGCTGTGCCTGACCGCCATCGACCCGAAGATCGGCGGCGTGCTGATCGAAGGGCCGCGTGGCATGGCCAAGAGCACCCTGGCCCGTGGCCTGGCTGACCTGCTTGGCGAAGGCCCGTTCGTGACCTTGCCATTGGGCGCCAGTGAAGAGCGGCTGGTCGGCACCCTTGACCTGGATGCCGCGCTGGGGCAGGGCAAGGCGCAGTTTTCCCCTGGGGTGCTGGCCCAAGCCGACGGTGGCGTGCTGTATGTCGATGAGGTCAACCTGCTGCCGGACACGTTGGTTGACCTGTTGCTCGATGTGGCTGCCAGTGGCACCAACCGCATCGAGCGCGACGGCATCTCGCACCGGCACAATGCCCGTTTCGTGCTGATCGGCACCATGAACCCGGAAGAGGGCGAGCTGCGCCCGCAACTGCTCGACCGTTTTGGCCTGAACGTGGCGCTGGAAGGCTTGCCCGAGCCCGAGGCCCGGCAGCAGATCATTCGCCGACGCCTGGCGTTCGACAGTGACCCCAAGGCGTTCTGTGACCAATGGGCAACGGCCCAGGCGCAACTGCGTGAGCGCTGCCAGGCGGCGCGCCAGGCCTTGGCCCAGATTGCCCTGGATGATCAGGCGCTGGCCTGGATTACCGAGCGCTGCTACGCCGCTGGCGTCGACGGCCTGCGCGCCGACCTGGTCTGGCTGCGTGCGGCGCGCGCCCATTGTGCCTGGCGCGGTGCTGCGGCTATTGAAGAGGTGGATGTCGAAGCGGTGGCCGAGTTCGCCTTGCGTCATCGCCGCCGTGTCATGCCCCAGGCCAAAACGCCGTCGGCGCCGCAGCCGCCTGACCAGCAGCCCGGCCAACCGGGTGCCGGCAACCCTGGTGAACAGGGTGCGCAGGGCGACTGGGGGGCATTGCCGGCGCAGCCGGTGGCCAGCGGCGCACGCCGCGAGGTACCGAACTGGGCAAAAAAGCCCTGAGCATCCCCCAGCTACCTGCCAAAGGGGCGGATGCAAGGCCTGGTGCAGGCAAGCAGGGCGAGGCCAGCCGTGGCCGCGGTCGCAATGCGGCGGCCGGCCGGGTGGCCTGGCTACCGACATTGCTCAAAGGGCGGCCACGGCTGCGCCAGGACCTGTGTTGGCAACAGCGCCAGGCTCGGCCCGCAGAACTGTGGCTAGTCATCGTCGACGCGTCGGCCTCGACCCGTCGCCATCAGGCGCTGGCGCAGACCAAAGGGTTGCTGGCAGCGCTGTTCGATCAGGCTTACCGCCAGCGCGCCCGGTTGGCGTTGCTGACCGCCAGCGGGCGTACACCGCAGTGGCAGCGCCACGGCCTGAAGGCCTCGTCGGCTTTGCAACCCTGGCTGCAGGCGTTGGGTGCGGGTGGCGGCACGCCGCTGATTTGTGCATTGGAGCAGGCCCGACACTGGCTACAGGCACGACAGCGCGCCTATCCAGATGAAGCCGTGCGCTGCCTGGTGTTTACCGACGGTCGTCTGCAGCGCTGGGACACTGTTCAACCCATGCCCTGTGCAACGTTGCTGGTGGATATGGAATTGGCGCCGGTGCGTGTTGGCCGCGCGCAGCACCTGGCAGAACAGTTGCAGGCCGATTATCAGCACTTGCAACACTTCAAGGTCGTGGATTGAACCGTACTGGCGCGACACTATGTCGCAACAGGAAAAGTTGCCAGAACAGCAACTTTGCATCCGAACAAGTGCGTGGCGCTGCACGCACTTGGTTTGCCGGGCGATATTACTTCGGCATCGACCACGGTTGCAGGTCGTAACCCTTTTCACATAATTCGGCGCGCACTTCTTCAATCAGGCTGGCCCATTGGGCCGGGTCGGAGTAGATACGCGAGGACACTTGCTTGGCGCCGATGCGGGTGCTGGTCCGGTCGATCACTGCCAGGCTCAGCTCACCAGTACCGTTGGGTGCATCCCAGGCTACGCACTGGAAAGGTTCGAAGGCGTGGTCGGCAATCAGCAGTGCTTCGTTGACACGGAGCGGGGCATTCATGGTTCGGTCTCTCTATGGTCCCAAACATCGAAGTGAAGTCCGCGTTGCTTCAAAGTCGCCTCAATGATCGCGAAGTGCAGCGCGGGGTTATGTGTACTGATGCTCGTTGTCCGGGGGCAAGTCACACATTGGTTGTAAATTTTTTTGTCAGAGGCATATTCGTTGTTGCCTGCGCCGCCATGTGATGTCGATAAAGTGCGAAAATTCCCGGGGCACTTTGTAAAAAAATGCGTCCGCAGACAAACGGTAGTGGGCACTGTCAACTTCGTTGCTACTGTTAAACGGGCGCCACAACTTGCTGTTTTACTTCAAAAAACCAAAAACTGGCGCCAAGGATCGGTCATGCAGCAGCCTGCCGCTCAACGCCGTTTGCTAATCGTCGACCCCTGCGACGACTGCCACCGCTTATTGCCTGGCCTGCGCAACGCAGGCTGGGATGTGGACAGCTGTATGCTCGGGGCCGCGCTGGACCATCCCTGCGATGTTGGCCTGCTGCGCTTGCAGGCCACGCACCTGAGGCATCCGGATGCGGTCAAGGACATGATCAAGCGCAGCAACACCGAATGGATTGCCGTGCTCAGCGCCGAACAGCTGCGCATGCCGGCGTTCGGTGATTTTGTTTGTGAGTGGTTTTTCGACTTCCACACCTTGCCGTTCGACGTCTCCCGCGTGCAGGTGACCCTGGGCCGCGCCTTCGGCATGGCCCGTTTGCGCGGCAAGGGGGCGGTCAAGGTCGATGAGGCGACCCACGAGTTGCTCGGCGAAAGCCGGCCGATCCGTGAGCTGCGCAAGTTGCTGGGCAAACTGGCGCCCACCGAATCGCCCGTGCTGATCCGTGGTGAGAGCGGCACCGGCAAGGAACTGGTGGCACGCACCCTGCACCGTCAGTCGCAACGCAGCGAGCAGCCGTTCATCGCCATCAACTGTGGGGCGATCCCCGAGCATCTGATCCAGTCCGAACTGTTCGGCCATGAAAAGGGCGCATTCACCGGGGCGCATCAGCGCAAGGCCGGGCGCATCGAAGCGGCCCATGGTGGCACGCTGTTTCTCGATGAAATCGGTGACCTGCCGCTGGAGTTGCAGGCCAACCTGCTGCGTTTTCTGCAGGAGAAGCACATCGAGCGGGTGGGCGGCAGCCAGCCGATCCCAGTGGATGTGCGAGTGTTGGCGGCCACCCATGTGGACCTGGAGCGGGCCATCGAGCAAGGGCGTTTTCGCGAAGACTTGTATTACCGCCTGAACGTGCTGCAGGTGGTGACCGCGCCGTTGCGCGACCGGCATGGTGACCTGTCCATGCTGGCAAGCCACTTTGCCCATTTCTACAGCCTGGAAACCGGGCGCCGGCCGCGTTCGTTCAGCGACCATGCCCTGGCCGCGATGGGCCGGCATGACTGGCCGGGCAATGTGCGCGAGCTGGCCAACCGTGTGCGCCGGGGGCTGGTGCTGGCTGAAGGGCGGCAGATCGAGGCGCAGGACTTGGGCCTGCAGCTGCTCGACCAGGAACAACAGCCGCTGGGCACGCTGGAGGAGTACAAGCAACGCGCCGAGCGCCAGGCGCTGTGCGATGTGCTCAACCGGCACAGTGACAACCTGAGTGTGGCGGCGAAGGTGCTGGGTATCTCGCGGCCGACTTTTTATCGCTTGCTGCACAAGCATCAGATTCGTTGATTCCCCTTGTAGGTTTGACGTGGCATCTGCCAGGCCCTGGAGATGTCACGCCGAGTTTCACAATTCTTAACAAAGTATCAAATGAGACAAAATTGACTCATTTTGTCTTCGCTCATATCATTCGGGCCGTTTTTCCATTTGAAGCTCGGGTGAATCATGAGCAACTTGCGTGCAATAGGAATGGCCAGCTGCCTGGCGGCGGCAGTCGCGCTGCCCGGCTGCGGCGAAGCTGAAGCGCCGCCGTCTGCGGCCCACAGTGCCTTTCCGGTCCAGACCGTCACGGTCGCCAGCGAACCCCTGACCTTGGCGGCAACGCTGCCGGGCCGGGTCGAACCCATGCGGGTGGCCGAGGTTCGCGCCCGAGTGGCCGGCATCGTCCTGCACAAGCGCTTCGAAGAAGGCGCCGACGTAAAAGCCGGCGATGTGCTGTTCCAGATAGACCCGGCACCCTTCAAGGCCGCGCTGGCACGCGCCGAGGCCGACCTGGCCAGGGCCCAGTCGGTCATGTTCGAAGCCCAGGCGCGGGTACGCCGCTACGAACCGCTGGTGAAGATCGAGGCAGTCAGCCAGCAGGACTTCGACACCGCCAGCGCCGACCTGCGCAGCGGCCAGGCCGCTGTGCGTTCGGCCCAGGCCGATGTCGAGACCGCGCGCCTGAACCTGGGCTACGCCACGGTCAAGGCGCCGATCTCTGGCCGTATCGGCCGTGCCCTGGTCACCGAAGGTGCGCTGGTGGGGCAGGGCGACGCCACGCTGATGGCGCGCATCCAGCAACTCGATCCGATTTACGTCGACTTTACCCAGTCCGCCGCCGACGCGCTGCGCCTGCGCCAGGCGCTGAAGGAGGGTGCGCTGGCAGCCGGTGATCAGCAGGCCCTGACCGCCCAGGTGGAAGGCACCGACTACGAGCGCCAGGGTGCGCTGATGTTCACCGACGTCGCGGTCGACCGCGGCACCGGCCAGGTCACCTTGCGCGGCCGCTTCGACAACGCCGACGGCATCCTGCTGCCGGGCATGTATGTGCGCGTGCGCACCCCGCAAGGCACCGACAACCAGGCCATCCTTGTGCCGCAGCGCGCCATCCAGCGCGGCAGCGACGGCGAGGCGCGGGTCATGCTGGTGGGCATCGGTGGGGTTGCCGAGGCGCGCAGTGTGCGCACCGGTGCCATGCACGGTGCCCGCTGGCAAGTCACCGAGGGCTTGCGCCCAGGTGACCAGGTGATCGTCGGCAGCCCTGCCGGGCTGGCTGCGGGCATGCCGGTGGTGACTGCCCCGGCGCAACAAGCCGCAGCACGCTGAGGCGAGGGTAACGAGATGTCCAAGTTCTTCATCAAACGGCCGAACTTCGCCTGGGTCGTGGCGCTGTTCATTTCCCTGGCGGGGTTGCTGGTCATACCTACGCTGCCGGTGGCCCAGTACCCTAACGTAGCGCCACCACAAATCACCATCACCGCTACCTACCCAGGGGCTTCGGCCAAGGTGCTGGTGGACTCGGTTACCAGCATCATCGAAGAGTCGCTCAACGGCGCCAAGAACCTGCTGTATTTCGAGTCGACCAACAACTCCAACGGCATGGCCGAAGTGGTGGTCACCTTCGAGCCGGGTACCGACCCGGAACTGGCCCAGGTGGATGTGCAGAACCGCCTGAAAAAGGCCGAAGCACGCATGCCGCAGGCGGTGATCACCCAAGGCATCCAGGTCGAGCAGACCAGTGCCGGCTTCCTGCTGATCTACGCCCTCAGCTACAAGGAGGGCGCAGGCCAGGCCGATACCACGGCGCTGGGCGACTACGCCGCGCGCAACATCAACAATGAGCTGCGCCGGGTCCCGGGCGTGGGCAAGTTGCAGTTCTTCTCGTCGGAAGCCGCCATGCGCGTGTGGGTCGACCCACAGAAACTGGTGGGCTATGGGCTGTCGATCGATGACGTGAGCAATGCCATCCGTGGGCAGAACGTGCAGGTGCCGGCCGGCAGCTTCGGCAGCGCGCCGGGCAGCAGCCAGCAGGAGCTGACTGCCACCCTGGCGGTGCAAGGCACCCTGGACGACCCTCAGGCGTTCGGCCGAGTGGTACTGCGCGCCAACCCGGACGGTTCGCTGGTGCGCCTGGCCGATGTCGCCCGCCTGGAAGTGGGCATGGAAAGCTACAACTTTTCTTCGCGCCTGAATGGCAAACCTGCGGTGGCCGGTGCGGTGCAGCTGGCGCCGGGCGCCAATGCGCTGAAAACTGCCGATCTGGTCAAGGAGCGCCTGGCCGAGCTGAGCGCGTTCTTCCCCGAGGGCGTCGAGTACTCGGTGCCCTATGACACCTCGCGTTTTGTCGACGTGGCCATCGAAAAGGTCATTCACACCCTGCTCGAAGCCATGGTGCTGGTATTCCTGGTGATGTTCCTGTTCCTGCAGAACATCCGCTACACGCTGATCCCGTCGATCGTGGTACCGGTGTGCCTGCTGGGCACGTTGATGGTGATGAAGCTGCTGGGCTTCTCGGTGAACATGATGACCATGTTCGGCATGGTGCTGGCGATCGGCATCCTGGTCGACGACGCCATCGTGGTGGTGGAAAACGTCGAGCGGATCATGGCCGAGGAAGGGCTGTCGCCTGTCGACGCCACCATCAAGGCAATGGGCCAGGTGTCCGGCGCGATCATCGGCATCACCCTGGTACTGTCGGCCGTGTTCATGCCACTGGCGTTCATGTCGGGTTCGGTGGGGGTGATCTACCAGCAGTTTTCGCTGTCGCTGGCGGTGTCGATCCTGTTCTCGGGCTTCCTCGCGCTTACCTTTACCCCGGCCCTGTGCGCCACGATGCTCAAGCCGGTGGCCCCTGGGCACCATGAAAAGCGCGGCTTCTTCGGCGCTTTCAACCGTGGCTTTGCGCGGCTGACCGAGCGCTACTCGGTGATGAACAACGCCCTGGTGCGCCGTGCCGGCCGCTACATGCTGCTGTATGCCGGTATTCTGGCGATGCTCGGCTATTTCTACCTGCGCCTGCCGGAATCCTTCGTACCGGTGGAAGACCAGGGCTATGCGATCGTTGACGTGCAGCTGCCGCCGGGCGCCAGCCGCGTGCGTACCGACGCCACCGGGCAGGCCCTGGAGCAGTTCCTGATGTCCCGCGAGGCGCTGGCCTCGGCATTCCTGGTCAGCGGCTTCAGCTTCTCGGGCATGGGCGAGAACGCCGCGTTGGCATTCCCTACCTACAAAGACTGGTCGGTACGTAGCGCCGAGCAATCGGTGGATGCCGAAACCCAGGCGATCAATGCGCAATTTGCCAGCCATGGCGATGGCACGATCATGGCGGTCAACCCGCCGCCGATCGATGGCCTGGGCAACGCCGGTGGCTTCGCCCTGCGCCTGCTCGACCGTGGCGGCCTGGGCCGTGAGGCCTTGCTGGCGGCACGCGACAAGATCCTGGGCGAGGCCAACGGCAACCCAGTCATCCTTTACGCGATGATGGAAGGGTTGGCAGAAGCGCCGCAGTTGCGGGTCGACATCGATCGGGAAAAGGCCCGTGCCCTTGGCGTGCCCTTCGAAACCATCAACAGCACCCTGGCCACCGCCTTTGGCTCGGCAGTGATCAACGACTTCACCAACGCTGGCCGGCAACAACGGGTGGTGGTGCAGGCAGAGCAGGGCGAGCGCATGACCCCGGAAAGCGTGCTGCGCCTGTACGCGCCGAACGTCGATGGCCAGCAGGTGCCGTTCAGCAGCTTCGTCACCACCCGTTGGGAAGAAGGGCCGGTACAGATCGTGCGTTACAACGGCTACCCGTCGATCCGCATTTCCGGTGATGCCGCGCCGGGCTACAGCACCGGCCAGGCGATGGCCGAAATGGAGCGCCTGGTCAGTGAACTGCCGCCGGGGATCGGCTACGCCTGGACGGGGCTTTCTTACCAGGAGAAGGTCTCCAGCGGCCAGGCCAGCAGCCTGTTCGCCCTGGCCATCCTGGTGGTGTTCCTGCTGCTGGTGGCGTTGTACGAAAGCTGGGCGATCCCGCTGACGGTGATGCTCATCGTGCCGATCGGTGCGTTGGGCGCGGTGCTGGCGGTGATGGTCACCGGCATGCCCAACGATGTGTACTTCAAGGTTGGCCTGATCACCATCATCGGCTTGGCGGCGAAGAACGCCATCCTCATCGTCGAGTTCGCCAAGGAGCTGTGGGAGAAAGGCTATAGCCTGCGTGACGCTGCGATCGAAGCCGCGCGCCTGCGCTTTCGGCCGATCGTGATGACTTCGATGGCGTTCATCCTCGGCGTGGTACCCCTGGCGATCGCCAGCGGTGCCGGTGCTGCCAGCCAGCGGGCGATTGGTACCGGGGTGATCGGCGGCATGCTCAGCGCCACGTTGCTGGGCGTGCTGTTCGTGCCGATCTGTTTTGTCTGGGTGCTGTCGCTGCTCAAGCGCAAGCCAGCGCCGCAGGCCCAACCTGCCGAGGTGCTGGAGTGATGGCCATGCGTAATCTGTTCGTGCCGATTGCCATGGCTTTGCTGGCCAGCGGCTGCTCCCTGGCACCGACCTACCAGCGCCCCGAGGCGCCGGTGGCGAACCAGTGGAGCGACGCCACCAGCCACGCAGGGCTGCAGGCGGACAAGCTGGACTGGCAAGCCTTTATCGTCGACCCGACGTTGCGCCAGTTGGTGAACACGGCGCTGGACGACAACCGCTCGCTGCGCCAGACGCTGCTGGACATCGACCAGGCACGGGCGCAGTTCCGCATCCAGCGCGCGGACCGTGTGCCGGGGCTGAGCGCTGGTGCTTCCGGTAATCGACAGCACCAGCCTGCCGGGCTGTCCAGTGATGGCCGCGAGGGCGTCGCCAGCACCTATCAGGTTGGCCTTTCGTTGCCTGAGTACGAGGTCGACCTGTTCGGTCGGGTGAAAAGCCTGAGCGATGCAGCGCTGGAGCAATACTTGGCCACGGAGGAGGCTGGCCGTGCGGCGCGCATCGCCTTGATCGCCGAGGTGAGCCAGGCCTACCTGACCCTGGACGGTAGCGAGCGGCGCCTGGCGTTGATCCGGCAGACCCTGGCCAGCCGCGAGCGCTCGCTGGCGCTGATCGACCAACGCCGCGCCGCCGGGACCGCCACGGCGCTGGACCACCAGGAAGCGCTCGGCCTGGTCGAGCAAGCGCGCGCCGAGCAAGAAAGCAACCTGCGCCAGCGCCAGCAGGCCTACAACGCCTTGGTGTTGCTGGTAGGCAATAGTGAGGCGGCCCAGGCTCTACCGGTCGAACGCCAGGCAGAACCCAGCGTGCTGCAGGACATTACCCCCGGTGCCCCGTCGGCGCTGCTTGAACGGCGCCCGGACATCCTTGCTGCCGAGCACCGCTTGCGGGCGCGCAATGCCGATATCGGCGCGGCGCGAGCGGCGTTCTTCCCGCGTATCAGCCTGACCGGCAGCTTGGGTACGTCGAGTACGCAGGTGTCTGGTTTGTTCGAGGGCGGTTCGCGTAGCTGGAGCTTCATGCCCCAGGTGTCGCTGCCCATATTCGATGCTGGGCGCAATCAGGCTGGGCTGAGCCTGGCCGAGGCGCGCAAGGATTCGGCGGTGGCAGCTTATGAAGGGGCGATCCAGCAGGCGTTCCGCGAAGTAGCGGATGCCCTGGCGGCCACCGATACCCTGCGCCGTGAGGAAGTCGCGCGGCGGGCCCTGGCCGATACCAGCCGCGCCACCTTGACCCTGGCCAAGGCGCGCTATGAGGGTGGGATCGACAGCCACCTGCGTTACCTGGATGCGCAGCGTAGCGATTTTGTGAATGAAGCGGCGTACATCGAGGCGAGTACACAACGGCAGCTTGCGCTGGTGGACCTGTTCCGCGCCTTGGGCGGCGGCTGGCCGGCTCGCGGCTGAAAAAGGCTCCTTTGGTTGGATGATCCAACCGCTTTGGCCCTTGGGACTTGTGCCCAGGGGCCTTTTTTTGCGCGTAGGCCAATGGCCTCAACCCCTGGCCAGCGCCCCCTGCAGGAACAATTGCTCCAAGGCTTGCGCCGAATTGGCACTGGCTGCGCGCCCGCGCCGCTCGGCGTCGACCATGGCGTAGATCTGGGTGATGAACACTTCGGTAAACACCGCTGCGCTGATGTCGATGCGCAACACGCCCATCTGTTGCGCACGCAGGAAAAACGCATCCATCGCCCGGGTATAGGTCAACCAGCGGCGGTCTTCACTGTCGCCGAGCAATGTATCGGGGCGGTACTGAAACATCAGAAACACCAGCATTTCGCGGTGCTTGAGGTGTTCGGCAATCAGGTGACGCACCGCTTCCAAGGGGGCAGCGGTGTGCAAGGCGGCATTTGCAATCACCTGGTTGAGCACTTGCTCGCCGTGGTTTTCGAGCATGGCCACCAGGTTGTCGCGGGTGCCGCAGAAGCGGTGCAGGGTAGCTTTGCTGACGCCGGCGGTCTCGGCCAGTTCCTTGAGCGTGGCGCGCGGGTGGACCACGATGGCGTGGGCCAGGGCCTTGAGCAGGCGTTCATCGTGGGGAGTGGGGGTCATCGGCATGCCTCGCGTGGGGTCGCAGGGCAATTATTGTGCAGAAAATGAGGCATGGATCAAGCTTTAAGGTCTCATATGAGACTTTTTTGTGTCTTGGCTGGCCGCCCCGCCGCACAGGGCTACTCCCACAGGGTGCAGGAGCAGCTTTGTGCGGCGAAAGGGCCGTTACCGGCTAACGATCAATGCGCCCCGCGCGGAATCGTCTTCAACAGGTCTTCCGGGCTGATATGCCCCACCACCTGCGCCACCGCGCTACCTGGGGTCGGCAGGTCGATGATGTGGTTTTTCATCTTGCCGATCACATGCATCTCGCACGGCTTGCAGTCGAACTTCAGGGTCAGCACTTCGTCACCCTGAATCAGCTGCATCGGTGCCACCTTGGTGCGCACACCGGTTACGCCTTTGGCCTGCTTGGGGCACAAATTGAAGGAGAAGCGCAGGCAGTGCTTGGTGATCATCACCGGTACTTCGCCGTGTTCTTCATGGGCCTCGTAGGCCGCGTCGATCAGTTGCACGCCGTGGCGGTGGTAGAAATCGCGCGCCTTCTGGTTGTACACGTTGGCCAGGAACGAAAGGTGCGACTCGGGGTATACCGGCGGCGGCGTGGTCTCGGCCTTGCGCCCGCCGCGCGGGTGCGCCTGCACGCGTGCTTCGGTCAGTGCCTCGATGGCTTCGCGGCGCAGAGCCTTGAGCTGTGAGTTGGGGATGAAGTACGCCTGCGGGGCATCCAGCTGGATGCTGTCGGCATGGTACATCGTGGTACCCAGTTGGCCGAGCAGGTCGTGCAGTTGTTCCAGCGCCTGCTGCGGCTTGTTGGCTGCGCCGAACGGGCCGTCCAGGGCTACCTGCACGCTCACACCTTCTTCACTGCCAAGGGTAAGCATCAGGCGCTGCTCGCGCAGTACTGCGTGCCATTCCACACCGACCCGGCGCTCGGAGGAGGTGCGTTGCAGGGCTTGCTGCCAGTTGTGGTCGAGGTTGCGCGACAGCGGGTGGTTGGGCCGCAGCTTGTACAGGCCTTCGGGCATTTCGTTGGGTTCGACGCGGTAGCGGTAGCGCTTGCTACCGTCTTCCTCGAACTCGCCACGGGGTTCGGCGATGTTGGCGCGAAAGCCCACCACTTCGCGTTTGACCAGCACATTGAGGCCGTCGCCGTTGGTCAGCGGTACGTCGGTGACCACTTGCATGTCACGCTTGCCGACCTTTTCCACCACACCCACCGGCAGGCCGGTGAAGGTTGGCGAGTCGAAGGCGCCGATATCGACCTTGCGGTCGGTGACGAAGTAGTCGGTGCTGCCACGGTGGAACGTTTTGTCAGGGTCGGGCAGGAAGAAGTGCTGGGTCCGGCCGCTGGACGCACGGGCGTATTCCGGGCGGCCTTCAAGAATGGCGTCGAGCTCTTTGCGGTAGTGGGCGGTGATGTTCTTCACATAGCCCATGTCCTTGTAGCGGCCCTCGATCTTGAACGAACGCACGCCGGCATCCACCAGGTCGGCCAGGTTGGCGGTCTGGTTGTTGTCCTTCATCGACAGCAGGTGCTTCTCGAACGCCACCACGCGGCCCTGGTCATCTTTAAGGGTGTAGGGCAGGCGGCAGGCTTGCGAGCAGTCGCCACGGTTGGCACTGCGGCCGGTCTGCGCATGGGAAATGTTGCATTGGCCGGAAAACGCTACGCACAGCGCGCCGTGGATGAAGAACTCGATGGCGGCATCGGTTTCAGCGGCGATGGCGCGGATCTGCTGCAGGTTCAGCTCACGGGCCAGTACCAGCTGCGAGAAACCGGCCTGGTCGAGGAACTTGGCCCGCTCCAGGGTACGGATGTCGGTCTGGGTACTGGCGTGCAGCTCGATGGGCGGAATGTCCAGCTCCATCACCCCCAGGTCCTGCACGATCAGTGCGTCGACGCCGGCGTCGTACAGCTGATGGATCAGCTTGCGCGCCGGTTCCAGCTCGTTGTCGTGGAGGATGGTGTTGATCGTGGTGAACACGCGTGCATGGTAGCGACGGGCGAACTCGACCAGTTCGGCAATATCGCTGACGTCGTTGCAGGCGTTATGGCGCGCGCCGAAGCTTGGGCCGCCGATATAGATGGCGTCAGCGCCGTGCAGGATCGCTTCACGGGCGATGGCCACGTCACGGGCAGGGCTGAGCAGTTCCAGGTGATTCTTTGGAAGAGACATGTCGTTATATTTTCGGGCTGTCACGGTTTAGGCGGGCATTGTAGCGGTGAAACGGGTTGGCGGCATCATCGGGGTGCCGGGAGGTGCAGGGTAAGGTGGGAGCGAGGACCGCTCCCACAAGCGCCGATCAGCGCTTGGCGGCCATTGCGGTCACTTCGACGCGCATGCCTTCGAATGCCAGCGAGGCCACACCCACGGCGGCACGCACCGGCCAGGGCTTGCTGAAGAAGCGCTGGTACACCTCGTTGAACGCGGCGCGGTCGGCCATGTCGGTGAGGTAGATGGTCAGGTGCAGCACGCGGTCCATGCCGCTGCCGGCTTTCTCCAGCGCCACTTTCAGCGCCTGCAGGGTGCATTCGCTCTGCTCGACAATGCCGCCCAGCTCCAGGCTGCCATCGGCGTGGGTCGGGATCTGCGTGGTGACCAGCACGCCGTTGTACTCGGCGACATCGGACGAAATCGATTCGGCGTCCGGGTCCGGGGTGTAGATGATGTCTGCATGTGCCATGGTGTGTTTTGCCTTGCTACGGAAGGAAAACGGCAAGCCTACGCGAGCGCACCAGCCCGGTCGAGGGTGCCCCGGTGTTTGAAATACGCGGCGTTCACCGTCAGAATCGCGGCCGATTGCAAAACCAGGGGTTTACGTTGAACGAACAGACTTTGTCCAGGCGCCTGGAGCGCGTGGCCGCTCATGTGCCGCAGGGCGCGCGCCTGGCCGACATCGGCTCGGACCACGGCTACCTGCCAGTGGCCTTGATGCTGCGTGGCGTGCTCGAGGCCGCCGTGGCGGGTGAAGTGGCCGAGACGCCGTTCGCTTCGGCCCAGCGCAATGTGCGCAGAAACGGCCTGCAGGAGCGGGTAACCGTGCGCCTGGCCAATGGCCTGGCAGCGATCGAGCCGCAAGACCGCATCTCGGTGGTGAGCATCTGCGGCATGGGCGGCGACACCATGTGCGAGATTCTCGAGGCCGGCAAGCAGTGTCTGGGCGGCGTCACGCGTCTGGTACTGCAGCCCAATGGCGGTGAGCGCGAGCTGCGCCAGTGGTTGGCGGGCAATGGTTACCAGATCGTCTGCGAAGAGCTGCTGCGGGAAAACCGCTTCGACTACGAAATCATCGTCGCCGAGCCGGGCAGGGTGGTGTATAGCGCAGAACAGCTGTACTTCGGCCCGGTACTGATGCAGGAAAAAAGCGAAGCGTTTCGGGTCAAGTGGCAGCGGATGCTGCGGCAGAAGCAGCAGACCCTGGCCAATTTCCAGCGGGCCCGTGACGCGGTGCCACAGGCGAAAATCGACGACTTCAATCAGCAGGTGGGTTGGATCACCCAGCTACTGGCCTGATTCACTGCTGCGAGCAGTTGCCCATTTCCCGGTAGTCGACTTCGCGCTTCTGGCCCTGGTGGTCGACGTACACCATGTGTGCGGTGCCCACCTGGCAGTCGGCGGCGTTGCTGGCCGGGGTGATGGAGATGACCTTGGCCACGTCCAGCGGCATGCCGTATTCATAGGTGTTGCTCACGGGCTGGTTGCTGGCCGTATCAGCGAAGGCACCGAACGAAGCCAGGGCAGCGGCAACGGCAAACACAGCGATCGAACGTTTCATGGCAGGCTCCTTTTTCAATGTATGACTAATGATGTATTCATTGGTCATCCACAATAAATGGGCTAACTCGTGATAGATTCCTGCCTGTAACGCAAGAATAAGACTGAACAAGGAGCACACCCTCATGGACATGCTGCATGCCATGCGTACCTTCGCTCGTGTGGTGGAATGTGGCAGCTTCGCTGCAGCCGCCAATGCCCTGGATATTTCCGCAGCACAGGTTTCGCGCATCGTCGCGGAGCTTGAGAACCAGCTGCAGACCCGCCTGTTGCACCGCACCACCCGGCGCCTGCGCATGAGCGAGGCGGGCGAACGGTTTCTGGAGCGTGCGCGGCAGATCATGCTGCTGACCGAAGAGGCGGTGGGCGAGGCCCGAGGTGCGCACCTCACGCCGCGTGGCCATCTGCGCCTGCATTGCCCGCACGGCCTGGGCCTGTTGTTGATGCCGCTGGTGGCCGGCTACAACGCGCTGTGCCCGGAAGTGGTAATCGAATTGACCCTGTCCCAGCGCAACCCAGACCCGCTGGCCGAAGGGCATGACGTGGTGATCACCGTGGACGGTGCGCTGCCGGATTCGCAGTTGATAGCCGTGCCGCTGGGCAACATCTTCAGTATCCCTTGTGCGGCACCCAGCTACCTGAACCGGCATGGCGTGCCCGAGCGCCCCGAGGACCTGCATGCGCACCGCTGCCTACGCATGGCTTACCCGATGTATGAAGGCGACTGGGTATTCCCCCAGGGTGTGGACCAGTGCGTGATCACACCGAGCGACAACTTCTCCACCAACGTGGCCGACGCCATGCTGGTGGCCAGTGAGTTGGGCATGGGGATTGGCCTGCTGCCGTTCTATACGGCCAGCCAGGCGATCGAGCAGGGGCGTTTGTGCCGGCTGCTGGCGCCGTACCGGCTGCGGGAAAGTGCGCTGTATGCGATGTACCCGTCACGGCATTACCTGGATGCCAAGGTGCGGACCTGGATCGACTACCTCAAGGAGCAACTGCCGGCGTTGTTCGAGGGGCATGCCAAAGTGGTGGATGATTCGAGGTATTGGCGCTGAAATACTGATCTGCTTTCTTGTAGGAGCGGCCTTGCGTCGCGATTGGGCCGTAAAGCGGCCCCAGCAATTTCGGCGTGTGACGCAGATTGTGGGGCCGCGTTGCGGCCCAATCGCGACACAAGGCCGCTCCTACAGGCCGCCGTATTACAGGGGATAGTGCTTCAGCTCGCGCGCAATCAGCATGCGCTGGATCTCGCTCGACCCCTCATAGATCTGGGTAATCCGCGCATCCCGGTAATAGCGCTCCACCGGGTAATCTTCCAGGTAGCCATAGCCACCATGCACCTGGATCGCCATCGAACACACCCGCTCGGCCATTTCCGAAGCGAACAGCTTGGCCTGTGACGCTTCCGAAAGGCACGGCTTGCCGGCGCTGCGCAGGCGCGCGGCATGCAGGATCAGCAAACGTGCGGCGTTCACCTGTACCTGCATGTCGGCCAGCAGGTTGGCGATGCTCTGGTGTTCGTTGATCGGCTTGCCGAACTGCACGCGGTCACGTGAGTAGACCAGCGCGGCCTCGAATGCAGCGCGGGCAATGCCCAAAGCCTGGGCGGCAATGCCGATACGGCCGCCTTCGAGGTTGGACAGGGCAATGGCCAGCCCCTTTCCACGCTCACCCAGCAGGTTGGCGGCAGGGATGCGGCAGTTGTCGAAGGTGACCGCGCAGGTGTCGGAAGCGCGGATACCCATCTTGTGCTCGCTGCGGTCAACCTTGAACCCAGGGTTGTCGGTGGGCACCAAAAACGCCGACAGGCCTTTCTTGCCCAGCTCCGGGTCGGTCACTGCGAAAACGATGGCCAAACCGGCACGGCGGGCGTTGCTGACGAACTGCTTGGCGCCGTTGATCACCCACTGGCCATCCACCAGCTCGGCGCGGGTGCGCAGGTTGTGCGCTTCGGAGCCGGCCTGCGGCTCGGTCAGGCAGAAGCAACCGATCACCTCGCCGCTGGCCAGCCGTGGCAGCCATTGCTGTTGCTGTTCAGCCGTGCCATAGGCCAGCAGCGGGCCGCAGCCTACCGAGTTGTGGATGCTCATCATTGCCCCGGTGGCGCCGCAGCCGGCGGCGATCTCTTCCACGGCCAGGGCGTAGGCCACGTAGTCGGTGTAACTGCCGCCGAAGTCCTCTGGCACCACCATGCCCAGCAGGCCCAGTTCGCCCATTTTGCGCACCACGCCATCATCGATCCAGCCGGCCTTTTCCCAGGCCTGGGCATGCGGGGCGATTTCGCCACGGGCAAAGTCCCGGGCCATGTCGCGGATCATGACTTGTTCTTCGCTCAGTTCCAGGTCTTGCATCTGTGTACTCCCGGGCTCACAGGCCTTCGAAGAATTGGTCGACCCGCTGGCGCTGCAGCGCGGCCAGGGTCGGCGGGTTCCAGCGGGGCTGCTTGTCCTTGTCGATGATCAGGGCACGCACGCCTTCTATGATGTCGCCATGCTGGAACCACTGGCGGTCCAGGTGCAGCTCCATGGCAAAGCAGTCGTCAAGGCCCAACTGGCGGCCCCGGCGCAGCATCTCCAGGGTAACCGCCATGGCCAGGGGGGAGCGGGTTTCCAGCTGGTCGGCGGTGGCCACCGCCCAGGCGTGGCTGTCGCCAATGCTCACCGCGCGCAGTTGTTCGACAATGGCAGGCAGGTCGGGCAGGGCGAAGAAGTGGTCGATGACCGGGCGCAGTTTTTCCAGTGGTGCATCGCCCAGCACCTGGGTGCCGAGCTTGGCCAGCAGGTTTTGCAGGTCTTTGAGCGGGGTGTCGCCAAACGTCAGCTGGTCCAGGCCCTGGTCGAGGGCGGCGAGCTGGTCGCTGGCCAGGTACCAGTCGGCCAGGCCGCAGTACAGGGCGTCGGCTGCCTGGACCTGGGCGCCGCTGACACCCAGGTAGATGCCCAGCTCGCCGGGGATGCGCGACAGGAAATAGCTGCCGCCGACATCAGGGAAGTAGCCGATACCGACTTCGGGCATGCCCAGGCGGCTACGTTCGGTCACCACGCGCAGGTCGCAGCCCTGGGCCAGGCCCATGCCGCCACCGAGGGTGAAACCGTCCATCAATACCAGTATCGGCTTGCGGTAGCGGTGGATGACCAGGTCGAGGGCGTATTCCTCGACGAAGAAGGTTTCATGCAGCGTGTCGCCGGCTTTGAAACTGTCGTGCAGCGAGCGGATATCGCCACCGGCACAGAACCCCTTGGGGCCTTCGCCGCGCAGCACCACGGCATGCACATGCGGGTCTTCGGCCCACTGGTCCAGGTGCTGGCGCAGGCTGCGTACCATGTCCAGGGTCAGGGCATTGAGGCCGGCAGGGCGGTTCAGGGTCAGGTGACCGATCTGGTTGCGGACTTCGGCCAGGATAGTGTCGGTTGCCGAGGCATTAGCGTGCGCAGTCATTGCGTTCTCCCTGCTTTGTTATTGATTTTCCAAGTGAAGTCTGGAGTTCGCTGGAGGATCTGAGGATCCTGTCATGCGAATTTGCCTTGCACAATCGACAATTATGCAGGGGCATCGTGCATTTTTGCTGTGAGCCAGTCATCGGGCTGGGCGATTCATTAACCTGACCGTAACGAACATGCCAGTTGCTTGATTGATCCGCCAAGCGGCCCAACCCTAAGGTGGCCTCCACGACAGCGAACCTGTGGAGTCACCATGACAATAACTCAGAATCCACCGCCGCAATGGTCGCGACGGCGCGCCGAAAAGCAGCGCCGCCTCGATCGGGTCCGCCACCTTGCCGATGGCGTGGTGCTGCCCACCGACCGCATCGTCGAAGCCCTGGAGTTGCTGCTGGCGCCCGGCGACCGGGTAGTGCTGGAAGGCAACAACCAGAAGCAGGCCGACTTCCTTTCTTGCTCGCTGGCCAAGGTCGACCCCGGGCGCCTGCACGACCTGCACATGATCATGCCCAGTGTCAGCCGCGCCGAGCACCTGGACCTGTTCGAGCGCGGCATCGCGCGCAAGCTCGACTTTTCCTTCGCTGGCCCGCAGAGCCTGCGCATTGGCCAGTTGCTGGAAGATGGCCTGCTCGAAGTCGGTGCCATCCACACCTATATCGAGCTTTACTCGCGGCTGCTGGTCGACCTGATCCCCAACGTTACCCTGGTAGCGGGCTTCATGGCCGACCGCGACGGCAACCTGTACACCGGCCCCAGCACCGAAGACACACCGGCCCTGGTGGAGCCGGCCGCGTTCAGCGATGGCATCGTCATCGCCCAGGTCAACCAACTGGTGGACCGCGTGGATGACCTGCCACGGGTCGATATCCCCGCGTCGTGGGTCGATTTCGTGGTGGTTGCCGACCAGCCTTTCTATATCGAGCCGCTGTTCACCCGCGACCCGCGCCATATCAAGCCGGTGCATGTGCTGATGGCGATGATGGCCATACGTGGCATCTACGAGAAACATCAGGTGCAGTCGTTGAACCACGGCATTGGCTTCAACACTGCCGCCATCGAGCTGATCCTGCCGACCTACGGCGAGTCTCTGGGCCTCAAGGGCAAGATCTGCCGCAACTGGACGCTCAACCCGCACCCGACACTGATCCCGGCCATCGAAACCGGCTGGGTGCAAAGCGTGCACTGTTTCGGCACCGAGCTGGGCATGGAGGACTACATTGCCCAGCGCCCGGATGTGTTCTTCACGGGCCGCGATGGCTCGCTGCGTTCCAACCGCATGATGTGCCAGCTGGCCGGGCAGTACGCGGTCGATCTGTTCATTGGCGCCACCTTGCAGGTGGATGGTGATGGCCATTCCTCGACCGTGACCCGTGGCCGCCTGGCCGGCTTCGGCGGTGCGCCGAACATGGGCCACGACCCTCGTGGCCGGCGCCACGCGACCCCGGCCTGGCTCGACATGACCGTGCCGGAAACAATGCTGGAGCGTGGCCGCAAGTTGGTGGTGCAGATGGTCGAGACCTACCAGGAAGGCGGCAAGCCCACCTTCGTGGAAACCCTCGATGCCGTGGAGGTGGCCAAAAAGGCCGGTATGCCGCTGGCACCAGTGATGATCTACGGCGACGACGTCACCCACCTGCTGACCGAGGAGGGCATTGCCTACCTGTACAAGGCCCGTAGCCTGGAAGAGCGCCAGCAGATGATCGCGGCCGTGGCCGGGGTCACTGCCATCGGCCTGCGGCACGACCCGAAGGACACCCTGCGCATGCGCCAGCAGGGCCTGATCGCCTTGCCCGAAGATCTCGGCATCCGCCGTACCGACGCCAGCCGTGAGCTGCTGGCCGCGCGCAGCATCGCCGACCTGGTCGAATGGTCCGGCGGCCTTTACAACCCGCCTGCACGGTTCAGGAGCTGGTGATGAAGGCACAAAACCTGAATTTTGAAGCCACTTCGGTCCTTGTGGGAGCGGGTGTGCCCGTTAAGCGGCCAGCCCAGCCAACGCCAATCCCACTGCCAGACCACCTCGCCGACCTGGCTGTGGAAGCGCTGATCGACGAAGCCGACCTGTCCCCCAAACCCGGCCTGGTCGACCGCCGCAGCAACGGCGCTCACCACGACATGACGCTGGCCTTGATGCACGCCTCGGCACTGGCCCTGTGGCCATGCCTGCGCAACATGGCAGCTGCCGCCCAGTCCATCGGTACGATCGGCCAGCCCCTGCGCGCCACGCTGGGCCAGCTCGGCCGCGAAGGAGAAACCGCGATGCTGGCCGCCACCCAAGGGGTAAACACCCACCGTGGCGCGATCTGGGCGTTGGGCTTGCTGGTAGCCGCCAGGGCCCTTGCCCCTCAGGCCGACGCCGCCACCCTGGCCGCCCGCGCCGGGCGTATCGCCCTGTTCGACGACCCGGCCATGCCGCACCACAACAGCCACGGCCAGCAGGTGCGTCACCGTTACGGCACCGGCGGCGCCCGCGAGCAGGCACAGCAAGGCTTCCCCGCGGTTATCGGCCATGGCTTGCCGCAACTGCTGCGCAGCCGCGCTGCCGGGGCCGGCGAGCCGCATGCCCGGCTCGACGCGTTGCTGGCGATCATGGCCGTGCTTAGCGACACCTGCGTGCTGTGGCGCAGCGGCCCAGCCGGGTTGGCCGCCGTGCAGCACGGGGCGCGTGCCGTACTCACTGAAGGCGGCAGCGCCACCCTGGCCGGGCGCCGGCACCTGCGCCGGCTGGACCAGCAACTGCTGCACCTGAATGCCTCACCGGGCGGCGCCGCCGACTTGCTTGCCGCCTGCCTGTTCCTCGACAAAGCCGGGAGCCTGTGACATGGAAACCCTGACCTTTAATTTTCCCGCCGCCGAACCTGGGCGTGGCCGTACGTTGGTGGGCTGCGTCAGCTCCGGCGACCTCGAAGTGCTGATCGAACCCGGCACTGCCGGCAGCCTGCAGATCCAGGTGGTGACCTCGGTCAACGGCAGTGCAGCCCGCTGGGCGCAACTGTTCCAGCGCCTGTTCGAGGGCCGCGCCTGGCCGGCCGTGAACATCGACATCCATGACTTCGGCGCCACCCCAGGCGTGGTGCGCCTGCGCCTTGAGCAAGGCTTCGAGGAGATCGCCCATGACTGACACCGCACGCTTGCTGCGCAGCCGCAGCTTTGTCGAACTGGGTGCCCGCCAGCGCGCCCGCGTTGTGCTCGACCCTGGCAGCTTCCGTGAACTGCTGGGCCCGTTCGACCGCCTGATGTCGCCGTGGTTGCCGCGCCAGGGCATCGTGCCACAGGCCGATGATGGCGTGGTTATCGCCAAGGGCCTGCTGAACGGGCGCAATGCCGTGGTCGCTGCGATTGAAGGGGGGTTCCAGGGCGGCAGCATGGGCGAGGTGGGCGGCGCCAAGATTGCCGGAGCCTTGGAACTGGCCATCGAAGACAACCGCAACGGCATCCCCACCTGCGCCGTGTTGCTGCTGGAAACCGGCGGCGTGCGCTTGCAGGAAGCCAACCTGGGCCTGGCGGCGATTGCCGAAATCCAGGCTGCCATCGTCGAGCTGCGCGCCTGGCAGCCGGTGATCGGGCTGATCGCAGGTTCGGTCGGCTGCTTTGGCGGCATGTCCATCGCCGCCGGCCTGTGCAGCCACTTGCTGGTCACCCGCGAAGCCCGCCTGGGCCTCAATGGCCCGCAGGTCATCGAGCAAGAGGCGGGCATTGGCGAATACGACGCCAAGGACCGCCCCTTCATCTGGAGCCTGAGCGGTGGCGAGCAACGCCATGCCAGCGGGCTGGTGGACGCCTACGTGGCCGACGACATCGAAGCCCTGCGCGAACGCTTGCAGCAACTGCTGGGCCAACCTTCCAAAGACCGCGCCAGCCAACACGCCTGGTTCCTTGCACACCTGGCCCAGCTGGGCGACGACTGCCCGCAACTGGATGCCGCCGCCGTGCGCGCCCTTTACCAAGGAGAAACCCAATGAACCGTGCCTTGAACTGGCTGCCGGGCCTGGCCGGTGGGCAAGCCTTGCCAGGCTATCCTGCCTCGCTGCGGGTGATCGACGGCGAATTGGACAACCGCCTGGCACGCTTCATCGCCGTGGTGCCGGATGCCGACAACCCGTTCCCCCGCGCGCGCTCAGGCGAGGTCGGCCTGCTGGAAGGCTGGGGTTTGGCCAAGGCCGTGAGCGACGCGGTGGAAGCTGATCGCAACGGCCAGAAGCGCGCCATTGTCGCGGTGATCGACGTGCCCAGCCAGGCCTATGGCCGCCGCGAAGAAGCGCTGGGTATCCACCAGGCGTTGGCCGGTGCCGTGCAGGCCTATGCCCAGGCGCGGTTGGCCGGTCACCCGGTGATCGGCCTGCTGGTCGGCAAGGCCATGTCTGGCGCCTTCCTGGCCCATGGCTACCAAGCCCAGCGCCTGATTGCCCTGGACGATGCCGGGGTGATGGTGCACGCCATGGGCAAGGCGGCAGCGGCGCGCATCACCTTGCGCAGCGTCGAGCAATTGGAAGCCTTGGCCGCCGAGGTGCCGCCGATGGCCTACGACCTGGGCAGCTACGCCTCGCTGGGCCTGCTGTGGCGCCGCCTGGCGGTAGACAGCGCCGAGACGCCGAGCAGCGCTGACCTCGCTCGGGTGCGTACTTGCCTGGCTGAGGCGGTGCATGACATCGGCAACTCGACTGACCTGACGTCACGGCTGGCGGGCGAAAACCGCAGTGCCTCGCGCCAGGTTCGTGAACAGCTGCGTCGTCAGTGGCAGGGCGCCTGAGATGATCGCGCCAAGGCCGCACGACCTGCTGTGGGGGATGCCTGTGTCGGCCTTGCCTGCCGATGCGCCGCAGTGGGCGCTGGACGTGCTGGCCGGTGCTCAGCCGGTGGTGGTACGCCGTGCCATTTGTGACCATGGCTGGGTGGCGGTCGGGCTGCGTGGTCAGGGCCGGACACAGCGTTTTGCAGCGTTGATGCGTCTGGTCGACATTCAGCGCCAGCAAGGCCCCGAAGCGCTGCGCGGGCCTGGGCAAAGCCCGTGGCCTGCGCTGCAGGCGTTGGCCTCGGTCGCCCCGGTGTTGAATGCCAGTGGCCTGGCCTGGGGACCAACAGGCGGGGCGGGGTACCAGATCGCTACCGGTATCGAAGTGCTCCATACCGGCAGCGACCTGGACTTGCTGCTGCATACGCCACAACCGCTGGCCCGTGCCCAGGCGCGGGAGCTGTTGGATATCCTCGACTGCGCGCCTTGCCGTATCGACGTGCAGCTGGAAACCCCAGCGGGGGCTGTCGCCCTGCGAGAATGGGCCGGTTTCGCTCGCCGCGTGCTGCTCAAGTCGGACCATGGGCCACGCTTGGTCGGCGACCCGTGGGCGGCGCAGGAGCGCGCGGCATGAGCAGCCTGTTCGCCTTCCCCGGTCAAGGCGCCCAGCAGGTAGGCATGTTGCAGCGCCTGCCTGAAGGTTCGGGGCAGTTGCTGGAAGAGGCCAGCGATGTGCTTGGCCAGCCGGCGCTGGCACTGGACAGCCAGCATGCACTGCAAGCGACCCGTGCCGTGCAGCTGTGCCTGCTGTTGAGCGGTGTGGCCTGGGCGCGCTGGCTGATGCAGCGCAGCCCTGCGCCGGACTACGTGGCGGGCTTGTCGATTGGTGCCTATCCGGCTGCGGTGGTAGCGGGCGCCTTGGGGTTTGCCGACGCCGTGCGCCTGGTTGCCCTGCGTGGCGAGCTGATGCAGCGCGCCTACCCACAGGGGTATGGCATGACTGCACTCAGCGGCCTGGACCTGGCCAGCGTCGAGCGCCTGCTGAGCGAGGCGCCGGGAGAGGTGTACGTCGCCAACCTCAACAGTGAAAACCAGATCGTTATCGCCGGTAGCGATACTGCGATGGCTGCGGTCGCAGCCAGGGCGCGTCGCCTTGGCCAAGGTGCGGCCCGGCGCCTGGCAGTCAGCGTGCCGTCGCATTGCCCGCTACTGGCCGGCCCGGCGGCGGAACTGGCCAGTGCTTTCGCCACGGTCGTGCTGCAACGGCCACGTATCACGTACCTAAGTGGCAGCAGCGCACGGCCGATATTCGACCCACAGCGCCTGCGCGACGACCTGGCCGGCAACATGGCGCGGGTGGTCGACTGGCGTGCTACGTTGCGCAACGCCTATGAGCGCGGCGTACGCCTGCACCTTGAGCTACCGCCCGGTAGCGTGCTCAGCGGGCTGGCCCGCCCGGTATTCGAACAGGGCAGGGTGGTGGCTGTGGAGGGTACCCGTTGGGACAGCCTGGATGCGCTGCTGCGCCAGGAGGTGGCCCAGAACCGATGATGGCAGGCTGATGCGCTCCCACATTGACCGCGTGAGCCGGGCAAGTGTGTTTACGAAGAACAACAACAAGCAACTTCGACACTATCTGAGGGCAACAACAATGATCATCTATGGTGTGGCACTGCTGGCAGTCTGCACGCTGGCCGGCGTTATCGTCGGTGACTTCCTGGGCGTGCTGCTGGGCGTCAAATCCAATGTGGGTGGGGTTGGCATCGCCATGATCCTGCTGATCTGCGCACGCCTTTATATGCACCGCAACGGTGGCATGAGCAAGGAGTGCGAGTTTGGCGTGGGCTTCTGGGGCGCCATGTACATCCCGGTTGTGGTGGCCATGGCCGCCCAGCAGAACGTGGTCACCGCCCTGCACGGCGGGCCGGTGGCGCTGCTGGCGGCGGTGGGCGCGGTGCTGGTGTGCGGCGCGACCATCGCCCTGATCAGCCGCAGCCATCGCGGCGAGCCTTTGCCCGCGCTTGACCCCACCCCTGAAGCCAGTGCGCAGGTTGCCCCTGCAGGAGGTCGTTGAACATGTGGCCCATCATTGAAAGTGCCTTGGAACACAACGGCCTGATCACTGCCTTCGCGGCGGTAGGCGCAATCATGTGGTTGTCGGTCGTGCTATCGAAGTACCTGACCTTCGGCCGCGTGCACGGCTCGGCCATCGCCATCGTCATTGGCCTGGTCCTGGCCTGGGTCGGCGGCACCCTCACCGGCGGCCAGAAAGGCCTGGCCGACATGGCGCTGTTCTCCGGTATCGGCCTGATGGGCGGGGCCATGCTGCGTGACTTCGCCATTGTCGCCACGGCTTTCGAGGTGCAGGCCACCGAGGCGCGCAAAGCCGGCATGATCGGCGCGGTGGCGCTGTTGCTGGGCACTGTGTTGCCGTTCATTGTTGGCGCAGCGGTGGCTTACGCCTTCGGTTACCGCGATGCGGTGAGCATGACCACCATCGGTGCGGGTGCGGTGACCTATATCGTCGGGCCCGTGACCGGGGCGGCGCTGGGGGCCAGTTCGGATGTGATGGCCCTGTCGATTGCCACCGGGTTGATCAAGGCGATTCTGGTGATGGTGTTCACCCCTGTATCGGCGCGCCTGCTGGCGCTGGACAACCCACGCTCGGCGATGGTGTTCGGTGGGTTGGCGGGGACGGTGTCGGGGGTGACGGCCGGGCTGGCCGCGACGGATCGGCGGTTGGTGCCGTATGGGGCTTTGACGGCCACTTTCCATACTGGACTGGGTTGCCTGATGGGCCCGTCGATCTTGTACTTTTGTGTTCGCGGTCTGGTCGGCTGACAGCGAATTCGTGGGAGCCGCCGCATCGACATCAAACCCTGCGATGCGGCACCCCCCGATTCTGGGAAATCCGTTGGGGGATCCTCCCCAATCTGTTTCGGTTGATCTCATAACTTATTGATAAGGAGGAATATTATCTTCTGGCATACACCTTGCTGCAGCTCCCCGCAGAGTTCCTGTGTCCCGGAGGTGCAGCATGACTACGCCACGCAAAGGCCCCCTTCTGTCATCACTCGTTCTGGCCCTGCTGGGTTGGGAATCGACCAGCGAGGCGGCCGTGCAGTGCCAGCGCACCTTGGTCGCCAACGTGGTGGCACTGGACCAACCCCTGATGTTCAACCGCCTTGGTGCGCAAAACGCCAACGGCATGCTGTTCGCGCTCCGCGAGGATGTGGTGGACGACAAGCAGGTGCCGCTGAGCAAAGGCGGGGCTGCGGTACCCGGCAAGGTTACGCTGCGCCCGGACAAGCGCCCACGGCCGATCGTGCTGCGCGTGGCTGCCGGTGACTGCCTCACGGTCAACCTGACCAACCTGCTCGATTACCGGGCCAACCCCAACAAGCACGGTATCGAGGCAGAGGGGCCCGAGGGTGAAGAGGTGGAAAACGAAGCGGATGAAGGCTTCGTTGCCGACGAACAGGTGGCCGAGCGCATGGTCGGCTTCCAGGTCAACGGTATGCAGGCGGTCAATAGCATCGCCGACATTTCTGCCTACACCGGGCGCAATGGCAACTTCTTCGTCAGCCCCGGCAGCACCCGCAGCTACACCTTGTATGCCGAGCGCGAAGGTGCCTTTGCCGCTACCAGCAAAGCCGCCACGTTTGGCGGTGAAGGCACGGCGGGCAACGTTGCCAATGGCCTGTTCGGCCAGGTGGTGGTGGTGCCCAAGCTTGGCCGCACCTACCGCAACACCCTCACCGAAGAAGAAATGCGCCTGGCCACCACTGGCCGTACTGCCACCGGCCAGCCGGTGATCGACTACGAAGCGCGTTACCCGCAAGTAGAACCATGGATCGCCGAAGGCAAGGCCGGCAAGCCGATCATAGCCATGGTCAACGGTAACGAGATCATCAACAGCGAAACCGATGCCATCGTCATGGGCCCAAACCCCGACGGCAGCTTCCCCAAGTCGACCTACCCACTGGAAAGCATGGGCAAGCGCAACCCGGCGCTGCCCAACCGCCTGGAGGCGTTCCGCGATTTCGCCTCGCAGTTCGCCGACGAGGTCGCGGGCACTCAGGCGTTCCCCGGCTACTGGGCGGACCCTGTGATGGGCCATGTACTGGAGCCGACGCGTGACTCCTTCATGATCAACTATGGCTCCGGTGGCATGGGCGCCGAAGTGGTGGCCAACCGCCTGGGGGTGGGCCCGATGCACGACTGCCTGTCGTGCGCTTACGAAGAGTTCTTCCTCAGCGCCCATACCGTCGGCGACATCGGCACCCTGGTGGATGTGCCGGCCAACGTCGGCCTGGAGCACATCCGCCCAGGCGAAGTCCCGCCGGCCAGTGCCGTTGGGGTCAAAGCCAGCATGGCCCTGTACCCCTCGGAACCTGCCAACGTGCACCACAGCTACATCGGCGACTTCACCAAGTTCCGCAACACCCACAACGGGCATGAGCAGCACATCTTCCACCTGCACGGCCACCAGTGGCTGTTCAACCCCAATGACGACAACTCTGACTACATCGATGCCCAAGGTATCGGCGCCGGTGTCGGCTACACCTACGAGATCGCCAACGGTGGTTCGGGCAACCGCAACCGGGTGGCCGGCGATGCCATCTACCACTGCCACTTCTACCCGCATTTCGCCCAAGGCATGTGGGCCATGTGGCGGGTACACGATGTGTTCGAAGAAGGCACCCGCCTGGAGGTGAGTGGGCAGGGCGAGAATGGCTTCCACAGTACGCCATTCGCCTTGCGTAGCGGCAAACCGGCAGCGGGCGCTCGGGCGCTACCCGATGGCGAGATCGTCGCCGGCACGCCGATCCCGGCCATCGTGCCGCTGCCGGGCAAAGCCATGGCACCGATGCCTGGCAAAGTGGTGGTGGTACCCAAACTCTCCGAAACGCTGGTCGCTGCCAATGACGATGATGACGACGATGAGGAGGGCGATGACGACCACGCCAACCAACCCCCCGTGCGCAAGGCTGTCGGCTCGCTGGCATTGGTCGATCGTACCGAAGCCAACCGAAATGCCGACGGCACCCTGAAAAACCCAGGTTACCCATTCTGGATCGGCGGCATGGAAAGCAGCGTCGGCAACCGCCCACCCACCCCGCCGCTGGACATGCTCGACCCGGCCCTGGCCCGGCAGCTGAAAGACAGCGGCAAAGCCCTGTGGGCCAACCTGGATGCGAACCAGGTCGATGGCTGGGACGGTGGCCTTGGTCGCCACGCGCTGGACGGCGTTTCGGCCGGCGGCGAAGCCGAGACCACCACCACCAAGCTGGACTTCACCAAGGTCGTGCACAAGGCCAAGCCCATCTACCTACCGGAAGAGGGCACCGATGTCGAGCAGGCTGCCATGCAGTTCCACGCCATGGCCGAACACCCCAGCTATGCCCTGATCCCTGGCAGCCAACCCGTGGCCAAGGCATTCCGCACCAACGGAGCCTTGCCCACCGCCGGCGCACCGTACTACGAACCGTGCATGGATGACCGTGGCAAACGCTTGACCCAGTCTTCGGGCGTGGGCGAGTTCTTTAGCGGCGAGAGCCCTACCGGCCTGAACTTCCGTGGCGCTTCGGCCTTTACCGCCGACCGCCCACGTATCTACAAAGGTGCCAACATTCAATTCGACGCGGTGTACAACAAGGTCGGCTACCACTTCCCACAGGCACGCATCATTGCCCTATGGGAAGACGCCTGGCCGGTGATTACCAAGCAGCGCCCACCAGAGCCACTGGTGATGCGCATGAACACCTTCGACTGCACCATGTACCAGCACACCAACCTGATCCCGAACATCTACGAGATGGACGACTACCAGGTGCGCACCCCGACCGACGTGATCGGCCAGCACATCCACCTGCCTAAATGGGACCTGACCGCTGCCGATGGCTCGGCCAACGGCTGGAACTACGAAGACGGCATTCTCTCGCCCGGCAGCGTGGTCGAGCGCGTACATGCCATCCGTGCCTACAACGGCTGCACCGAGGGCGATAGCCGCGACGGCACCGCTGCCTGCCCGAAAGCCAAGCAGCACCCGTACTTCGGCCGCTTCGGCCGCGCCGACTGGCTGGGCGCACGCACTGCCATGCAGCGCTGGTTCGCCGACCCGCTGGTGAACGTGTACAACGTCGACCGTGGCCTGGGTACCATCTTCACCCATGACCACCTTGGCCCATCGACCCACCAGCAACTGGGCCTGTATGCCACCGTGCTGGCCGAACCCGCTGGCTCCACCTGGTACCACGCCGAAACCGGTGAGCAGCTGTACAACCCGGCCACGCGCCAGGATGGCGGCCCGACCTCGTGGCAGGCAGTGATCCAGACCGGCGACCACGATGGCGATGGCAAGAACGATAGCTACCGCGAGTTCTTCCTGGAGTACAGCGACTTCCAGCATGCTTATGAAGCGGGTGTTTACGTGGGCGCAGGGCCAGACGGCATCCCCAATGCCCAGTCGTACCCTGCCACCGCTGACAGCTTCCGCTACGCCATCAACCCCCCAGTGCGCGGCAAGGCGTCGAACCTGCTTGAAGCCATCGTCGAAGAACGTGGCGGTATCAACCCTGGCTGCCCAAGCCGGCCATGCCCGCAGGCGATCTCGGTGGACGACCCAGGCATGTTCGTCGTCAACTACCGTAACGAACCGTTGGCGCTGCGCGTGTACGACCCGAACAAGGTCGGCCCGGACGGCAAGCGTGGCATGCAGGCCGACGGCCTGGCCGGCGACCTTAGCTATGCCCTGCAAACCCGTACCGACCGCGCCATCCCGGCGATGAACCTGGCGCCTTCGGCGATCACCTCGGCGGTTGGCCCTACCGGCGGCACCACGCTGTTCCCGCCGCACATCAACAAGGCTGGCGCCGAACCGGGCGACCCATTCACCCCGTTGCTGCGCACCTACTCCGGTGACAACGTGCGTCTGCGCATGCACGCCGGGGGCCACGAAGAAGAGCACAACGTCACCCTGCATGGCGTGAAATGGCTGCAGAACGGTACCGGCTTCGGCAATAGCTCCAACTCGGGCTGGAAGTCATCACAGATGATCGGCATTTCCGAGCAACTGGGCTTCATGGCGCCGGTGTCGATGATCTCGAGTTCCGCAGCCACCAACGGCGACTACCTGTATTCGCTGGACGCCGCCCTGGAAGGCTATTGGAACGGTATATGGGGCATCATGCGCAACTACACCGTGCAACGTGCCGACCTGTTTGCGCTGCCTAACAACCCGCAACCGGTGGCCATGCGCAACACCGTGAACTTTGACGGCATCTGCCCGAAAACCACGGCCAACCCCAACGGCATCGGCACCCGCACCACGGTCAAGCGCAACTATGAGATTGTCGCGGCCCTGGCCAACGACATTCTCGAAAACCGCAACGGCGTCAGCATCAACGACCCGGCGGGCATCGGCCAGCACGTGGGTGGCGCGCTCAAGGCCAACGGCGGCACCCTGGTGTTCAACAGCCGTAGAACCGCCATCCCGCTGGTGAGTGGGGTAGACCCCGAAGATGGGGAACCTTTCACCATCGGTGGTCACAGTGCACCGCTGCATGACCCGACCGCGATCCTGTATGTGCGCAAGGCCGACCTCGATGCCAGCACTGGCAAGCTCAAGGCAGGTGTCCCGGTAGAGCCGCTGGTACTGCGCGCCAACGCTGGCGACTGCATCAGCATCACCCTGGAAAACCGCCTGCCACTGGTGATGCCAGACCTGCCAAGTACCGCCGTGATGCACAACGTGGTCAAGCGTGACCGCTTCGGTAGCGAGGGCTCCACCGCCTTCGCCAACAACCTGATGCGGCCGTCCAGCCACGTGGGCCTGCATGCCCAGTTGCTGGCCTACGACATCACCAAGTCAGACGGTGCCAACGTTGGCCTGAACCCGGTGCAGACCGTGCCACCCCGTGCCGGCACCAGCGGCGCCTACCCAACCAAGGTGTACCAGTACTACGCCGGCCACCTGGAGCGTGAAGGCAAACCGGTGTCGCAACTTGGCCGCACCGTGGACAACATCAACACCACGGCCATCGAGTTCGGCGGCCTCAACCTGACCCCGTCGGACTTCATCAAGCAGCCGCAAAAAGGCCTGGTGGGCGCCATGAGCATTCTGCCGCAAACCGCCACCTGGACCGAAGACACCGCCACCCGTGCCCAGGCCACGGTGAAGGTCAGCGGCCAGCCAGATTACCGCGACTTCGTCACGGTGTGGCAACGTGCGCTGAACATGCGCTGGGCCGATGGTCGCCCGGTAGAAGGCATCAATACCGAAGGCAACGGCGCTGCCGGTGACCCGCAGGATAACGGCAACATGGCGGTCAACTACAAGACCGAACCGCTGTGGCTGCGCTTCGGCATGGCCCCCGACTCGCCATTCGGCCGCGCCAATGGCCTGGGCTTTGGTGATGTGCCCAACGCCCACATGGCGTACGCCAACGCCTTGGTCGGTGGCGACCCGCAGACCCCGGTGCTGTACGCCAAGCCTGGTCAGCCCGTGCGCAACCATATCGTGATGCCCAGTGGGGGCAGCCGCGGCATGGTCTACCAGCTGGACGGGCACATATGGCCACTGCACAACTACCAAGCCGAGAAGAGTGATGTGGACGGCTACCCGATGAGTCTGCCGGGTATCGGTTCGGTGCGCTTCGGCAACAACCCGATGGCCATGTATATCGGCGCGCAGGAAAGCGTACTGCCAGCGGCGCACTTCAGCTTCATGCTGCCCAGTGCCGGCGGTGCCAACGCGGTGGCGGGTGACTACCTGTTCCGCGACTACGCCGCCTACGGCAACCTTTCGGGGCTGTGGGGAATCTTGCGGGTGACCAACGAAGCGCCGCCGGCAACGGCCCCGGCGCAGTGACGGAAAAGGAGCGCGAGCATGAACAAAAAGACTCGCCCTGCTTACTTGGGGGTAATGTTGGGTGTGGCGCTGATTGGCCTGGGCGTGGCGTATGAAAAGCTCTGGTGCGACCCGCGCGAGCTGTTGCAGGAACCTGCCGACCCGCAGGCCCTGCACCGGCTCAGCCGGGACGGCGTCACCGTGGAGTTCGAAGCCCGACCGTTGGCTGGCGGGGAGCTGAAGGAAGGCAGCTTCGCCAACATCCGTTTCAAGCTCAGCGACCAGAGCAGTGGCCAGCCGCTGTCGGGCATGGCCCCAGGGGCGTGGATCGACCCCGCGCAGTCGGCCCCGTTGGGTGACCGCGAGCAAAGCTGCAAGGCGCGGGTCGCGCTGTTTCTCAAGAGCAGCATCGGGGCCCGGCCGCTGCTCGACCTGAACAGCTACTTCCTGCTGATGCTGAACAAGGACGCCAGCCTGACCGTGATCGACCCGACTGTGTCGGTGGGCGGCGTGACCAGCACCATGGCCCGCATCGACCTGCCCGGACGGCCCATGGACTGGGTGGCCACCAGCGACGACAAGCAGGTGTTCGTGTCGATCCCCGAGCGCGGCAAGGTGGCGGTGATCGACACCGAAACCTTCACCCGTGTCGCCGACCTGGACGCCGGCGACCAGCCGCTGCGCGTGGCCTTGCAGCCGGACCAACACCGGCTGTGGGTTGGCAACAACAGCAGCGACCCGGCCAAAGGCGGGGTAACCGTGATCGACGTGCCGGGGCGCAACACCCTGAAAAGCTTCAATACCGGCACCGGGCACCACGAAATCGCCTTCAGCGCTGACTCGCGCTATGCCTACGTCAGCAACCGCGACAGCGGCACCCTGAGCGTCATCGACATCCCGGAAATGCGCCTGGCCAAGACCATCAAGGTTGGCCCGCACCCGCTCTCGGTCAGCTATTCGGCGCTGTCCCAGGCCGTCTACGTGGTCGATGGCGAGGAGGGCAGCGTGCGGGTCTTCGACGCCCGCAGCCATCAGCTGCGCCACACGGTCAAGGCCGAGCAGGGCCTGGGGCCGATGCGCTTCAGCAGCGATGGCCGCTACGGCATCGTGCTCAATACCCTGGAGAACCAGGCGCTGGTCATAGATGCCAGTACCGACAAGCTGATCCACCACATCCCGGTGGCGGCCGAACCGTACCAGCTGACCTTCACCAAGGGCTATGCCTACATACGTGGCCTGGCTTCGCCCAAGGTCACCATGATCAACCTGTCCAGCCTGGGCGAGGGGCGTGCACCGATCGTGCAAGGTTTCGAGGCCGGCCCGGCAGCGCCGCGCCAGGCCGGTGACCTGCCGCTGGCCCAGGGGCTGTCGGTGTCACGCGATGACAACTCGGTGTTCGTGGTCAACCCGGTGGACAACACCACCTACTTCTACGCCGAAGGCATGAACGCGCCGATGTCCGGCTACAACAACCGTGGCCACCAGGCCCGCGCGGCCATCGTCGTCGACCGCAGCCTGCGTGAAGTGGCGCCTGGGGTGTATGGCTCGACCGTGAAGCTGCCCGCCGCCGGCAAGTTCGACGTGGCCTTCCTGCTCAACCAGCCGCAGATCATCCATTGCTTCAGCACCGATGTGGCCGCAGCGCCCAATGCCAGCAAACGCAAGGGCGCGCGTGCCGAGTTCATCGGCCTCGACCAGCCTTTGCCGCAGCACAGCGACTTTACCGCGCGGGTGCGTATCGTCGGCGACGACGGCCAGCCACGCCTGGGCCTGAACGACCTGAGCCTGCGCTACTTTCTGGCGCCATCGTCGATGCCGCGCAACCTGCAGCTGCAAGAGGTGGGCGAGGGTGTGTATCAGGCGGCGCTGAACCTGCCTGAAGCCGGCGCCTGGTACCTGCATGTGCAGTCGCCCTCGCTGGGGCGCAAGTTTGCCGAAGAGAACTACACCAGCCTGCGCGTCCTGCCGGCTGCAGCGACCAACGCTTCCCAGACTGACGTGAGGAATGTGCGATGAACGCCAAGCATGCTTTCACACTGTTGGCCCTGAGCCTGGCGTTTGCCAGCAACCTGGCCCTTGCCCACGCCGGTCACGACCATGACGGCCATGGCGCGCAACCGCCAGCGGCTCGCCAGGAAAAGACCAGCGTGCGCTTTGCCGATGTTTCGCTGCTTAACCAGGACGGCATGCCGGTACGCCTGGAGAAAGACCTGGTAAGCGACCACCTTGTGGTCATGGGCTTCATCTACACCAGCTGCACCACGGTGTGCCCGGTGGTGTCGTCGATCATGGGCAAGGTCCAGCAGCAGCTGGGTGGCCGGGTAGGCGAGGAGATCCACATGGTGTCGATCAGCGTCGACCCTCAGCGTGACGATGCCAAGCGCCTGCAAGACTACGCCAAGGCCTTCCAGAAGGGGCCGGGCTGGAGCTGGCTGACCGGCACCCCGTACGCCGTCACCGAGACCCTCAAGGGCCTGGGTAGCTTCAGTGCCGACCTCAGCCAGCACCCGCCGCTGATTCTGGTGGGTGACGGGCGCAGTGGGCACTGGACACGTTACTACGGCTTCACCGACCCGGCGGTACTGATCGAAGAGATCAACCGCCTCAGCGCCCGGCGAGTGCATGCCAAGAGCACTGCCATTGCCGACCATCACGAGGTGCAACCATGAGCACTGCAAGCTCCCGCCGCGCAAGCATGCGCGGGTTCGACTGGCTGGTGCTGGGTGGTTGCCTGTGGATTCTGGCCTCGGTGGCCTTCGCCCACGAAGGCCATGCGCCACAGGCCCCCGAGCCGCAGCCGGCGCCGCAGGCGATGACCAGTGGTGGCGGCACCCGTGATGCCCAGACCTGGTTCACCGACACGGTGTTGAAGGACCAGAATGGCCGCGAGCTGCGCTTTTACAGCGACGTGCTCAAGGACAAGGTGGTGATGCTTAACGTGATCTTCACCCACTGCACCGACGCGTGTCCGCTGATTACCCGCAAGTTGCGTGAAGTGCGCGAAGCGATGGGGCCGCAGCTGGCCAGCCAGGTGACTTTCGTGTCGATCAGCAGTGACCCGCTGAACGACACCCCGCAGGCATTGAAGGCGTTCGCCGAGAAGCAGGGCGTGGATGGGCCGAACTGGCTGTTCTTGACCGGCGACAAGGCCAATGTCGACCTGGTGCTGGGGCGTATAGGGCAGTTCCTGCCCAGCCCTGAGCAGCATTCGACTCAGCTGATTGCCGGTGACGTGGCCGGCAAACGCTGGAGCAAGATCCGCCCGGATGCGCCACCGGCGGCGATTGCCCAGCGCATGCAGCTGTTGGCTCAGCCACTGGCAGGCCGGTGATTGCCATGGTGCGTTCCCTGTGGAATCAACCTCTGAGGGGGCAGCCTTTGTGGGAGCGGCCTTGCGTCGCCAAAGGGCTGTGCAGCAGCCCCAGCACTGGCAGCCTTGACCCCGAAAGTGGGGAGCGTTGCGCGCTCCTTTTGCGACGCAAGGCCGCTCCCACAGGGCTTGCGATCTGCTTGGCATGCTTGCTAGGCATGTCGCCTTTTGCCTCTGCACTGGACCTCACCGACCACGAGCAAGCCGGCAAACGCCTGTACCGCGAAGGCGTCTCCAGCAGCGACGCCCAGCTGCAAGCGCGGGTCGGCGCCAGCGATATGGCGGTGCCCGCCAGCGTACTGCCCTGCGCCAGCTGCCATGGCAACGACGGCCGTGGCCGCGCCGAAGGCGGTGTGCGCCCGCCCAGCCTCGACTGGCAACGCCTGGCACTCGGCCAGGGCACACGCGAGGCCAACGGCCGCAGCTACCCTGCCTATACCGACAGCAGCCTGGCCCGCGCCATCCAGCATGGCGTCGACCCGGCAGGCAACCGCCTGGACCCGGCCATGCCACGCTTCGAACTGACCCTGGCCGACCAGCGCAACCTCACCGCCTATCTGAAGCGGCTAGCCCAGGAACGCGACCCAGGTGTGGAGGAGGGTGTGCTGCGCCTGGGCACCTTGCTGCCCGCGAGCGGCCCGCTGGCCGAAGCCGGGCAAGTGATACAGGCCGTGCTGGAAGATGGCCTGGCGCAGCTCAACCAGCAAGGCGGCATCCACGGCCGGCGCTTGGAACTGGTAGTGCTTGACCCAGGTTCCGATCCCGCCAGCGCCGAACGCGCCTTGCACCGGTTGCTGGAGCAAGAGCGGGTGTTCGCCCTGGTCACGCCATTGGCACCGATGCTCGACCAGCGCCTGACGACCTTGTTGGCGCCACAGAACGTACCGCTGATTGGCAGCACCCCACGCAGCGGCGGCAGCGCACAAATCTTCGACCCGCTACCCGGCCTGCCCGAGCAACTGCTGAGCCTGGCAGGCCATGCCCGTACAACGCTGGGGCTGGCCGCGGATGAGCTGCGCGTGGTGTATGCCGGCAACGAACAGGCCGCGTTGGCCGAGCAGGTGCGTGAGCGTTTGCTGCAGCAAGGCTGGGCGCCACCGGCCATCCAGGCGTTCGACGGCCAGGCGGTGGACGGGCAGGGCATCGTCTTCCTTGGCCGCGCCCAGGCCTTCGCCGAGTTGGCGGCGGCGTTGCAGGCGGCGGGCCGCCAGCCTTATCTGTTCGCCGCTTCCAGCCAAGTGGCCGGTGCGGTGGCACGCGTGCCCGAGCAGTGGTCGCAACGGCTGTTTCTGGCCTACCCCTACGTGCCGGAGGATTGGACCGAGCAAGGCCTGGCAACCCTCGCCGGGCTGCAGCAGCGCCAGGGCCTGGACCCACGCCAGGCGTCGTTGCAGGTCAACACGTTGTGCGCGTTGCAGCTGTTGAGTGAAGCGCTGAAACAGATTGGCCGTGATGCCAGCCGCGAGCAGCTGATTGCTGCGCTGGAAGGCCTGCACGATGTGCCTACCGGCCTGACCCCGGCGCTGGGCTTCGGCCCCGGCCGCCGCCAGGGCATGGCCGGGGCCCATGTGGTGGCGGTGGCCCTGCCAGGGCCACGCTTTACTGCGGTCACACCGTACCGGCCTGTGCCGGACACCCCCTGAGCGGAGGTTGCCATGCGTATCGTGTTGTTGTGCCTGTTACTGGTGCTGGCCAGGGCGAGCTGGGCCGATGTGCCGGCGGCGCGGGTCAATGGTGTGGAGATCGAGCTGATGCGCCTGGAGCGCTACTTCAGCGAGTACCTGGACGCCCAGGGCCGTGCGGTGACCAGTATCCGCAACCCAGGCCTGTACAAGCGCCTGCGTGACCAGGCGCTGGACGAACTGATCGACAAGGAGCTGTTGTGGCAGGAAGCGCAACGCCAAGGCATTGCCGTCAGCGATGAACGGGTGTCGGCTCACGTCGGTGAAGTGGAAGCAGCCTTTGGCAGCCCGGCGGTTTTCGAACGGCGGCTGGCAGAGGCAGGCTTCGATAGGGCACAGTACACTGAATACACCCGGCAGGACATGGCCGCCCAGCAGGTGTATGCCCAGCTCAGCGCAGTCGACGCGCCGAGCCAGGGCGAAGTGGAGGCATTCTATGATGCCAACAAAGAAAGACTGCAAGGAGCGCAGAACCAAAGTGATAACCCTTCGGTCATACGCGAACAGGGCCTGGTCTTGGCCAGGGCTACGCTCATCGGTCAACGCGAGGCGCAGGCGCGCCAATCCGTGCGCCAACGTTTGCGCGAATCCGCTAAAGTGGAGATCGCCGACTGAGGCCCACGATGGCGTTTCCCCCAATGCTGGGGAATTAAGGTTTGGCAATGTGCCATCATTTCCCCCGCTTGTGGGGAACCGGTTGGGTGCGCGTGCTCAGCGTATTTCGGGTGCTGGCCGGCACCCTTGGCAAATCAGTGACTTACAGCGGTGCAACATGACTATTCACGCCTGGCACGAAGCCTGCTCAAGCCTTGTTAAGGGCGCACTTCGCAGACCGGGTAACCGGGCAGTTTTTAGGAGTCGACCTTGGTGAACAGAGTATTGGTAGTCGATGACGAACAGACTCTTGCGCAGAACCTGCAAGCGTACCTGCAGGCGCAAGGCCTGGAAGTTCATGTTGCCCACGACGGTGCCAGTGGTATCGAACAGGCTGAAAGCCTGGCACCGCAAGTAGTTGTGCTGGATTACCGCTTGCCCGACATGGAAGGTTTTCAGGTTCTGGAGGCTGTACGCAAGAACAGGCAATGCCACTTCGTGCTGATAACCGCCCACCCCACCGTCGAGGTGCGTGAGCGGGCCGCCGAACTGGGTGTGAGTCATGTCCTGTTCAAGCCGTTCCCACTGGTGGAACTGGCCCGTGCAATCTTCGACCTGATGGGCATCGAGCGCCGGCGCAGGGCCACGGACAACCCGGCAGAAGGGTTCGTCGAACGACGCCAGAACAGGAACGAATCGTTCCCCCTGCAGTTGTACGATGGAAGCTGGGTATTGGCCGACCGCCGCCGTAATGGCGCCAAGCCGCCAGGGCCCGACGACGATCAACTGCTCACAGGGGAATAGCGGCGCCCGCACCCCTGGCCGAGCCAGCCTGCGACGCGCCCCTGAGCGGAGTCGCAGGCCATGTCAGAAGCATTCGATGCAGCAGTCTCAGCCTACCCCCGCGACCTGCTGGCCCAAGCCCGGCTGCAAGCCAGTGATGAGCGCCTGCTCAACTGCCTGGAACGCCTGGCCTGCGACACCCCCGACACCTTCACCCGCCGCCTGGGCCTGACCCTGCACTACCCGGTACTGGACAGCCACACCCTGCTGGCCAGCACCCCACGCTTCGACAAGGTGTCCTTGGCCCAGTGCCTGAAGCGCGAATTCGTGCTGATCGAGCAAAACGGCCAGTTGCTGGGGGTGTTCGCCGACCCCTTCGACCACACCCGCCTGGCCTGGATCGACGACGTGCTGCAAGGCGCGCCGCTGTACCTGGCCCACGCCGCCGAACTGGCCACCTTTCTGGCCCGCCATGAAGAAAGCTTCCATGCAGTCGATGCCCTGGACCACGACGCCGAGGCCAGCAGCGAAAGCGACCCGCTGCAACGCCTGTCGCTGGCCAGCATCAGCGAAGACCAAAGCCGCGTGGTCAAGCTGGTCAACTCCACCCTGTACGATGCGCTCAAGCTGCACGCCAGCGACATCCACCTGGGCATGACCGGCCAGGGCCTGACCATCAAGTACCGTATCGACGGCGTGCTCAACGGTGCCGGCAAAGCCAGCGGCAGCGCCTTTGCCGACCAGGTGATTTCGCGGATCAAGGTCATGGCCGAGC